>NZ_JAJVKV010000014.1 GCF_024198175.1 Pyxidicoccus xibeiensis | reverse complement strand
GCCCCCATCGTGCGTCGTCCGCCTCCACCGCCACCGACCTTGCCCCCAACCCCCGCGCCCGTCGTCTGGGAGGACTTGCCTGCGACGGCGCTACGCCGGTCGGTGTACGAGCCGCTCCGGCGCCAATACGTGGAACTCCAAGCGCCGGTCGTCTTGTCGCGCCCGATAGCCAATGCCCCTACGCTGGACACGCGCGCCCGGCGTGCGCATCGCCGCTGCACGTGGAATGAGCGCCTCGCACGCAATGCACGCCCGCCCGCGTGGCCTCCCTGGCGCATCCGCGTGTTCGGTGTTCCTGTGGCCATGTCCGACTACTTCGCGAATTTTCAGGGACGGGCGGCGGCGTGAAGCTCGTTGCGCATCTCGTGGGCGGCTTGAGCTGGAATGGGTGCTCACCATCGCCGGAATACGCAGCCCAGGCTCCCGCGGGCAGGCTGTCGGCCCACCCCTTCGCCGTCGTCCAGCCCCCGCCTCGCACCCGACGCACCTTCGCCTTGCCTGGCACCTCCAGCACGTAGCGCTCGCCCGCCTCGTGCAGTCCATCTCTCAGGGCGCACGGCCGCCCGTAGCTGTCATCCCCCACCACCCACGCGTGCGGCACCCGCTGGCCCAGCCCCTTCACCATCTCCAAAGCCAGCTGCCAGCCGGTGCGAAACTCCACCTCCGCGGGGACCTGGCACTTGTCTCGCCGCTGCGCGTCTTCCGCCCACCCCTTGGGCAAGTACAGCCGCGCGTCCACCAGCGCCACGCTGCCTTGAGACGCGTACGCCAGAAACTCCCCCACCTGGCACCGCTCCTCCTTGCCCAACCGGCCGCACCACTGCCGCTGCACTCCCACCGAATCGTCCCCGTACTTCTGAATGCCGCTGGCATCCAGGATGAGCACGCCTCGTCGGCTGCCCATCTTCTCGGCGATGAGGTCCGCCATCACCTCGCGCACTGCCTCGTCCGCCCATTTCCCCTGCCCCACGAAGTGCTGCAAGGGCCTGGCCTTGACGCCGCTCTGCGTGGCGATGGGCTCGCCCGTACGCCGCTGCAGCGGCAGCAGCCGGCCCTCCACGTACGCCGCCAGGTGGCGCCGCTGCTCCTCGCGCACCAGCACCTCCTGGAAGGGGCGCACGAACTCCTTCAGTCGCTGCCGGATGTCTTCGATGTCCTCCGCCTCCAATTCTCGCAGGGCTGCTTGCTTGGCCATGGCGCGCCTCCCTCCATGCTCCAACAGCCAGCCCCCCTCCCTTGCCTCCCGCCTCTCATGCCGGGCAACCTCAAACCCCGCATCTCGCGCAGTTCAACTAGAGGACACGAAGAGTCATCGCTTGCCGACCTCCTCCAAAGAAGTCCCGGGCAGTTTCAGCCACCTTCCGCAGGTGTTGCACGTACTCACGGATGGGGCGCTGCCCAGGCTGCGCAGTCACGACACGGGGCACCTCGAGGAAAAAGCGCTCGCCATGGTGCCGCACGGCCAGCGTCACCAGCGCGAGTTTGGCGAACCGTGCGATTTGCAGTTCGACCTTCTCCAGCGCAGCAATGGCCCTGACGCAGGTTTCCACATCCCACCAGCCTGTGAGCGTCGCGGCAATCAGCCACCAGTCCGCCGTGTGCTCTGGCTGGCGCGTAGACCGGAGCGCGGCGTAGTTGTTCCACGCGTACTCACACAGTGGGTCGAGCTTCAACGCCTCATGAAGCGCCTGATACTGGAGTTCCGGGTCCTTGATTTTGTAGGCGGCCACCGCCTGGCGGTGCGCCAGTCCTATCCGGCGCGGCCCGCTGCCGAACTCATCTTGCAAGGTGGAGACAATGAGGTGTCGGAGGAGCAGGTCCTCGTCGAGTTCCGCGTTGTTGACGAACCACTTCGAAAACAGCTCGTCGGCCGCGTCGAACCTGCGAAGGCGGAAGAGTGTATCCGCGAGAAGGCCCGTGGGAAGTCGGTCCTCGCTCAGGAGGCATGCATACTCGTAGTAGGCGCGAGCCAGTCGGAGGCAGTTCCGCAAGAGGAGCGCCCCACCCGCCTCCCGCCACCAATAGTCCCGCGCCAGGTAGTCGGGCGCATGCTCGGCGGCGGCGAGGTAATGCGTCACCGCCTGGCGGTAGAAGCCGGTCTCGCGAAGGCTATTGGCGAGGTTGTAGTGGAGCGTGCCAATGCATTCAGGCGCGCGTTCCTGCTCGAGTAAGCTCTTCAGGATGGACCGGTACCGCTGCTCTCCCGTGTACCGTTGTGCCTCTGCTTGAGGCAGGAGGGCTGCCCGTCCCGCGGCGGCCGCCAGCAATGCGTAAGACGACAAGCCTTGAGCCACCAAGGTTTCCGCGGCGCTGAAGGCCTCGTGAGAGGCGTTCGCAGTCACGAGGACACCCCAGACCACCGGCAGCCCCAGGACGTGCTCCAGGACTCCGTCGGGCCGTGCATGCGCGGAGATGGCGTCAACCAGTAGCGCCGCCGCATCCCGGTGCAGGCCCGCCATGGAGAGCGCTATCGCTGCAACAACCTTCACGAGTGCGGCGGCTTCGTCTACCTCCGGGGGATGGGGCAGGAAGGATGGCAGGGTGACGTCCATGCTCGAATAGCGCAGTCGGACGTGGGCCCAGTCGTCCGTGACATCCAGGCAGACTTCCGCCTCCTCCGATTCGAGCTGGACCCGAGACTGCGCCCCTGACACCCAGGCAGCGAGCGAGTCGAGAACGGCCGAGGAGCGGCTTGCGTCCGCCGGAGGGAGCGTCAAGCGCAGCCGGACGGTGGGAGGCCGCGGGACGCCTCCTCGGATTCGGAAGAATTGGCGCACATCCTCGAGGAACTCCGCGGCCTTGGCCGGGGTGAGGCTCAGCTCCAGACGAAGCGACACCGTCTTCTGGTATCGCCACATGCTGCGCTCGTCTTCGGACAGCCTATGGAGGAGCCGGTGCGCCCACGCGAAGAAGATGCCTCCCGTGGGCGCGTGGAAACCCACGAGCATGACGGGGTGCGGCGCCTCCAGGTACTGCCGCAGGCGCTCGGTGGCGAGCTTCACCGTGACGCCGGTGGAGTCCCCCTGGCCGGAGTCCGTGGCCTTCAGCTGCGCGAAAAAGGGCGGGCAAGCGGGCTCTTCGTACTCGAAGGGCTGCACCTGGGCATCCAGTCCATAGTCCTGGTCCTGGTCTCGCACCACCCATTCCGCTGGGAAGGCGGCGTGAAACGCCCTCCGGGAAAGCTCTTCGAGGACGTGCTGCCGCGGCCGCATTCCCATGTGAAGCGCACCTGCTCCTTCGTGTCCGATTCCGTGCCGTCAAGCCTTGCATGGCTTCGCGGCCCCGACGACTGAAGTCCTTCTCGCCAGGTGCAGCAGGGCCTGGCGCCACGCCCGGCGTCGTCTTCAGAAGGCCCGGAAGATGGGCTCCGAGCGGCAGGGCGAAGCTCCTGGATGTCCCCTCGCCTCACGGAAGGGACACCGCCCCTACCCTTCCGTCACCAGCTTCGGGCCGCCGTGGGCCGTGCCGTCCCGCGCTGACGCGGGCGCACCCGCCTCCTTCTGGAGGCCAAACTCCGTGAATTCGCCTTGCACGCCATTGAGCGACGTCGTCGCGCGGGTGACGACGTCTGGCAAGTCGCGCCCCTCGATGAGGGCGACGAGCTCCTGGGGGGAGATGCCCATGTCCTGGGCAATCTCGGCGTGCGTGCCCCCGGCCTCGAGGAGGGCGGAGAGCGCCGACGGAAGCAGGTGGGGCCGCTCCTCGGGCGGCTCATCCGGCTCATTGCGCCGCAGGCCCAGTCGATTCAACTGCACGTAGGCACGCCGGACGGAGGCCTCCGAGAAAAAGCCCAGCTCTCGGCCCCGGTAGAGCAGCGCCTCGAGGGACACCTTCCAGCGCACCTTCAGCTCGCGAAGGTGCTGCAGATTCAACCGCCGGGGGCACTCCTTGCTGAAGGAGGTGCGCGGCAGGAGAAAGGCGCTGGCGAACTGGTCCGCCTGCCGCTCGAGCTCGGGGCTGCCGGGCACGACGTCCGGGTGCATGACGAGGTGGCCCAACTCATGGGCGGCATCGAAGCGGGCGCGGCTGGTGGAGCCCTTGGCGCTGTTGAGGAAGATGTAGGGCCGCCGCGCAATCCACGTGGAGAACGCATCCACCCTCCGGCAGTCCGAGTCGAGGGGGATGACCATGACGCCGATGTTCTCCAACTCATTCACCATGCTGCCAATGGGGCCCTCCCCCAGCTTCATTTCCCGCCGGGCCATTTCCGCGCACGCCTCGACGTCCTCGAGGCTTCGGACGGGGCCGGGCGCATGCGGCACCCGGGCCTCGGGAAAGTCCACGTGGTCCGCCTCCAGGAGCGTCACCAACTCCTTCAGCATCTCGCCGCGAGCCAGCACATACCGCTGCTCGCGCACACTCGAGGAGCGCTGACTGCGAAACTGGCAGCTGTCCGCCGCGACGACGGGCGCCCTCGCGGTGCGCGCGAAGAAGACGGGCGGAAAACCCAAGGCGAGGCTGAGGGCGAGCAGCGTCTGGGGCTCGGGACGGGCACGGCCATTTTCGAATTGGCCGATGGCGCTGGGGGACTTGCCCACCCGCTCCGCGAGCTCGTGCTTGAGCAGGCCGCGCAACTCCCGCGCCAGCGTCAACTGGGCGGGATTGAAGGCGTGGACGATGGAGAAGAGCGCGCTATTCGGAAGCATCCCCGGTGTCCTTCTTGCGCTTCTTCTTAGGGGTGACGACGGGCTTGGGCTTGTTCTCCTCGGCCGGCTTCTGCTCCGCCCCAGGGGCAGGCGTGACGAGCGGCGAGGCCTCCTCCGCCCCCCGCTCCCAGATGACGGCCGCCTCCTCCCAACGCACGAGGGAGCCATGCTCGTCGACGCAGGGCCGACACAGGTGCACGTCCAGAAGGCCCGTCGCGGAGTCGCCCCGGTGCGCCAGCACGAGGACGTTGTTCGTCACGCCGGGCTGCGGGGAGAAGTCGAAGGCGCCCTGGCGATTGACGGTGCTGGGCCAGCCCTCGCGGTCTCTCGGGAAGCAGGCGTGGATGTCGGCGCCGGGGGTGGGGCCCGTTACCCGGTGCGAGGCCACCATTTCCGTGTCGAACTCGAACCAGTACGGCTCCTTCGACGTCACCCGGACGAGGCCGGACTCCTCGAGGCGGTGCCAGACGAAGGTGTAGACACTCATCCCGAAGGTGCGCGCGTCGCTGCCGACTTCGGGGTGGTGAAGGTCTCTCGCGTCGGCGTAGGCCTGGGCAATGCAGTGCACCAGCTTCCTCATCAAATCGAGGTGCTCCCCATTCGCCAGCAGCTCACCCAGCGCCTTCATCGATGCTCCTTCCGATGGACCCACCACGGGCCCACCTCGAACCACCGGAGCAGTATGTGTCCGCGCTCACTTTCTCGCAAGAACTGAAGTAAATCGCCTCATGAATCGCACAGGCCGAGAGCACGATGGCGCAGAGGCCGGCACGCCTGAAGCAAGGTGTCGGCATTCGCTTGGAGAATGACGAAAGGCACCTACACCCACCCACCACCGAATGGCTACCCACCTCCTCCGGATTCAGGGCCGTCGCCGCGAGAGAAGCCGAGCTCATCGGCGCCCCCGCCGGGGCCCGACGTCGAGCCGCGGCGGCACCTACAGCAGTCCACGCGTCGATGCGGAGTTGCACGCACGAGGCCGGCACGTCTCCCCAGAAGCGCGTCGCCCGCCTCATGCGGCAGGATGGCCTGGCGGCACGCAGAAGACGACCCTTCGTGCGGACTACCCATAGCAAGCATGCCCTTCCAGTCACCCCCAGCGGGGTGACCCGCGACGTCCTGTCTCACCGGCGCAACTGCACCCCGGCGGGCGACATCACCTGCGGTGGACCGCTGAAGGCCGGCGCTGCGTGGCCCTCGTGCTGGACCACTTCAGCCGCCGCGTCGTTGGCTGGAGCATGGGGGAGAGAATCGACTGGCACCTCGTCCTCGCCGCATTCGACATGGCGCTCGCAGTGCGTGCGGGCCCTGCACTGCACCCCTCCGGCAGGGGCAGTCAGAGAGGACTACCAAGTGCGGCTCAGTGCGTGCGGCACCACCTGCTCCATGAGCCGTGAGGGCAACTGCTGGGATGACGCGTCGAGAGCTTCTTCATCAGGTTGAAGCGGGAACTCGTCTACACGCGCAGCTTCCGGACGCGCGAAAAGGCGAGGCTCGCGCTGCTCGACTACATTGAGGTGTTCTACACCACAGGCGCCCTCGCTCCTCACCTGGCCATGTCAACCCGGCCGAGTACGAGCGCATGGCTGAGGCACAGAGGCAGGCAGCCTATTCAACCTGTCTACCGAGCCGGGCGAGGCTCAGGGCTACGGACCACGCCGGTTGTGCCGTCGTAGCGCCGGGTCCTCGCTCACCGCCGGGCGCAAGCCTCGGACATACCGGCCTGGCAGGCCTTCTCAAAGTACGTAGAGGCGCGGCTTGCTGACTTGGGCCCTCCGCGGCCCCGCTCGAAGAACATACCGACGTTGAAGCAACCCTTGGCCTCTCCGCCTGTGCAGGCCTTCTCATACAGCGCAGCGGCGCGGCGCTCGTCCTGGGGCACTCCGCGACCTGCCGCGTAGAGCGCTCCAAGGTTGAGGCAACCCGTGGCCTCTCCGCCCGCGCAGGCCTTTTCCAACAGCTCGGCGGCGCGGCGCTCGTCCTGGGGCACTCCGCGGCCTTCCACGTGGAGCGCTCCAAGGTGAAAGCAACCCTTTGTGTTGCGAGGCGAGCTGGTTGATGGACGAGCGATCCGCCTAGTTGATGGGCATCACCGAGCGCGAGCGTCAGCGAGCGCGCTCGGTGATGGGAGCGGCCTACAGAGCGGCGGCGTCGGTGTCGAGCACGCGTGCGAGTACGTCGCGCTCGACGAGCTTTTTCTTGCGACGCGCGGCCTCGCGAAGCGCAGTGGTCGCGAGCCGGTCGATGTCGCGGTGAGCGCCGGAGGCGGCCTCGTGGAGCATCGCCATCGCGTCGGAGGCGAAGAAGCTCTCGCTCGCAGCCCGCGTTCTTCAGGCGCAGGCGGAGGTACTCCGCGGTGTCATCGGGCTGAAGCGCGTCGATGGTGAGCCGGCGTGCGAGGCGGGAGGCGAGGCTGCGGTTACGGCGCATCGCGAGCCGCGAGTCGAGCTCGGGCAGGCCGACGAGGATGAGGGAGAGGAGCGCCTTCGAGTCCCACTGGTAGTTCAGGAGGATGTGGAGGTGGTCGAGCACGTCCTGGTGGAGCAGGTGCGCCTCGTCGAGGAGGAAGACGGGGTGGACGCGCTCGCGACCGAGGTCCTCCACGTGGCTGGACACGGCGTAGAAGACAGAGGCCGCGGTGGCGGACGGCGTGAGCCCGAGGGCAAGACACAGCTGGCGGTAGAAGTCGCGGCGGCCCAGCGTGGCGTTGTGACAGTAGGTGAGGCGGAAGCCCGCCTGGGGTAGCCGGTGGCGGAGCGCGCGCAGGACGCACGTCTTGCCGACGCCGGGCTCGCCCACCAGCATGACGCTCTGCCGCTCGCGCACGGCCTCGCAGAGTTCCTCGACGAGGTCCGTCTTGGAGGCGGGCAGCCAGAGGTCCGCGTCGGCAATCTCCTTGGAGAAGGGCGCCTCGGAGAAGCCGAAGTGGGTGACGTAGGCGGGCGTCATGACCCACCTCCATCGCGATGCTGAGGAGGACGCCCGACGGCGCGGTCGAGGAGCGCGCGGGGCGGGTCAAACGCGGGGTGTGGCCGGTACGTCTCGTCGTGGATGGGAGGCCGACGCAGCGGCCTCTTGCGGCGCGCGTTCTTCACCGCGTCGACTGGGTGGAGGGTGTAGCGCTTGCCCTCGAATTCGGCCCAGGGAGCCTCACCCAAGTCGACAAGGCAGCGGCACAGGTGCACGAGGCGCCCGGCGAGGTGGCCTGCGTCGAGCTCGTAGTCGGCGCCATCGACAGCGACGGTGGTGTCGCGCCGCACGCGTCGGCGGATGCGGGTGGTGAGAGCCTCGCGCAGCTTCGCCTCGTCGAAGCCATCGGGCGCCCGGGGCGCGGCCTCGAAGACGGTTTTCGGTGTCGCGCCCATGAGGGCCGCGTGCGACGTGACGTGGTAGTGCGCGTCGAGGAAGGCGCAGAGGCGGACATTGACGTCGTGCAGGGAGGCGACGGGCCCGAGGAAGTCGAGGCAGCCCTCGCGCAGCGTGCGCCAGAAGCGCTCCATCTTCCCGCGGGCGGGGGCGTCGTAGGGCCGCGCGTGCAAGAGCGACGTGCCGATGCGAGCGCACGCGGTGGCGAGCGTCTCGCCCCGGTACGTGGCGCCATTGTCCAGGTAGAGAGCGTCCGGCGGACCGTGCTTGCGCAGGGCGCGCACCATGAGGCCAAGCATGTCCACCTCGCGCTCAGTGTGGTGGGCCTCCAACGCCACGACGTACCGACTCGCGTCGTCCAGCAGCGCGTGGATGCGCAAGGGCAGCGACTTGCCCCCGACGGTGAGTCCAGGCCCGTGACACACGTCCGCGTGCCACAGAGCCATGGGGCGCTCGGCCTGCCAGCGCAGGCGCGTCTTCGTGCCGCTGCCGTCGCGCATCCCGACGCGGTCGAGTCCTGCTTGCGCAAAGAGGCGGCGCACCGTCGTCGCCGAGACGGCGTCCTTCTCGAGTCGGCCATCGGTGACGAGCGTGCGCAGGATGAGCGTCACGGACGCGGACGGGTACTCCCGCCGGATGTCGAGCAGCAGCTCGCGCTGGGCCGCCGAGAGCTGCTGGGCGCGGCCCTTGTCGCTGCGGTCGCGCGGGGCGAGGCCTGAGAGGCCGCGCTTCTTGTACGCGTAGTACCAGCGCTCGAGCGTGGCCGCCGAGTAGCAGTGGCTCGCCTTGGCGCCCGGCGGCACGAAGCGCTGCTGGGCGAGGGACTCGAGCGCCGAGGCGAGCTGGCCTCGGTCCATCTGCGCCTGGGTGAGGGCGCCGATGACTCCGTGGCGAAACACCGCCACCGCCTCGGCGTGGGACTTCGGGGTGAGGCTCTTCATTTTGCGCGGACTTCCCGTACCGCCCCCTCATCCCGGCATGGGCCTCTTGGGAGAACAGACGCCTACCGTCCCGCTGGAGGCAGGTCTTCGAGGACGGGGCGTGTCGGGTGGGACGGACTTCTCCGCGGGGCGAGCCGATGGCCGCGGAGCAAGTCCCTCAGCGAGCGCGCTCGGCTCCCCGGAACGAACAGGCGGACAGCGATGGCGGTCCCGTCGCCGGGAGCGCAAAGGCGGCGACTGTCGTCGCCGCTCGTGCGGCCACCGCTCGCGCCGTCCAGTCCGCGGGCGCCGGCCGCACGCAGCACAGGAGCGTCCCGCGCCTGACCTCCCCGGCCCAGCGGCAGAGGGCATCCCAGCGCCCAGCGCTCCCTGGCCCCACCACGTCCCACGGACTCACGCGCCTGCGCACCGCCGCCGCCGGCAGCGACTCAAGGCCCCACAGGGCGAGCGCCCAGGCGATGGCCGCGAGCGAATAGAGCTTCCTGGCCAGCACCTCCGCGGGCACTACCGTCTGCGACACGCCGCACGCACGGCAGCGGTAGCGTCGCACGCGCAACTCTACGAGGACGGGCGACGCGCCAGCGTCCAGCGGCCCGCGCACCTGGCGGCTCCGGCTGCCATGCCCATGAAGCCCCAGAGGCGCTCCCACAGGGCGGCTCGCCGCGCCGCAAGCGGCGCAGCTCGCCGGGCGTACCGCCGACACGGACGGCATCTGTGCCGCCCAGGACTTGACGCCGACGCGCGCCCGTACGACTCCTTGGGTGCCTCGCTTCTCTCTCACACGTCAAGCGGGGCGCTCGACCTGTGAGCGTGTTGCCGCACGCTCCAGGTCACCTTTCTCGCACGCGAGCTGGCGAACACCGCCGCGCCCCGTCCTCTCAGAGCCACGCGGACTACCTCACGCAGCGTGGCGCGCCAGAATCCGGCTCGCTGCTGGACTCCGCGCGGCCTGCAACATCCCTTCCCGGCAACCAGCGCGCTCGTCGCGACAGCGATCTCCATCAACCACTTTTCTCAGCAACACACGAGAAGGCGACGAGCAGTTCGTCCTTGCAACTCTCGCAGCGCACCCGCGCGAAGCCGTGTGCCAGCACTCCGCATTCCAGGTACCTGGCGAAGTCCCGCTCCACGTACCGGGCAGGCCGCGTCCCAGCTCACCTGCCTCCGCCAGCAGCGTGGCGAGGTTGTCCCTCACCGCCTCGTACAGCACCGTCCCCTCCGGCTGCCTCCGCCGGTACTCCCACCCGCGCTCCTCCACCTGCCCCTCCCCTGCCACACCTCGCCAGGGCTCACGCTACGGAGGGGCTCCCACGGGCTTCCGTGGAGCCCCTGGCTGCTCGGGTGGTTCGAGGCGCGGCCAGGTGGCGGCAGCTTCCAGTCCCTCACGCCTTGCCCATAGAGGGGCTCACCGTGTCCACGGGTTCAAATCCTGTCTCCCCGACCACCTGAGCCTCCAGCCCGGCTCCGCCCCCGCTTGAGGGAGCGTGTACGGTGGCCGGCTCACCGCGTACGTGCTGCCGGAGGGCCGCCTCGTCTCCGTGCCCGCGAGGCGTGCGTACGTGGACGTGAATGCGTCACCTTGAGCCGGGGGGCAGCTCCCACTCGACGTGCATGTAACCGGACGAAGCTTCTTCCAGCATGCGCAGCGTGTCCGGGGTGAGGCGGAGCTGAGTGCGGATGCGCAGCCCCCGGATGCTGAAGCCCGCCGCGGCGCGGATGGCCTCCGCCATCTCCTCGCGGTGCCCCCCGTTCAGCAGCGTGGCCTCGACGGGCACCGCGTCCGAGCGAGTCACCGTGAGGGACCAGGTCTCACAATCCTCGTGGTTGGCCTCGAAGCGCTCCAGGCGCTCACCCAACGCGCTCGCGCACCAGCGCACGTCGCGCGCCCAGGCGCTCCGGACCTCCACCCAGGCCAGGTGCGGCAGGGCGGACAGCGGGGCGAAGACGTCCACATCCTCGACCGGCCTGCCCGTCTTCAGATTGACCATACCCGGCGGGCTTCCTTGCATCTCGATTCGCCGCAGCGGTAGGGGGTGCCTGCCCAGCCGGTACGCGATGGCGCCATTCACCCTCCGCAGCACCGTCACGCCGCGCAGGTGAGGGTGCGCCAGCCAGTCCACGAGCTCCTCCGAGCCGCCGGTCCAGTCAAAGTCCAGCTCCCGGACGGTGCCCCAGAAGGGCCCGGGGGGCGGCGGGCAACCCAGGGTTGACACCCGCAGCTGCGCGGCCACCGGGAGGCCGCGCTCGAAGCGGGTGTGCCCCCGCGCGGCCCAGGGGCTCAGCTGCTTCTCCCACTTCGCACCGTGCAGCCTGAGCAGCCGGGCGACACGCTCCGCGTCGGGCTGGGGTTGGCACTGGAGCATGATGAACTCGCCCAGCGGGTCGCCGTGCTCCAGCAGGTGGTCCGCCAGTACCAGCCGCGCCTCGTCGTCGTCCGGATTCGCGGCGATGCGGGCGAGGAACTCCTCGCGCAGCGGGGTGCTCCGGGCCGTGACCTCCTCGCGCCGGGCCAGGGCCTCCTCCAGCGCGTCACACAGGGCGGAGGCGTCCGCCTCCAACGAGGGAGCCGGCGCCTGGGCGATGAGCGTGTTGGCCTCGCCCAGCCGCCGCGCATAGGGGCTGTCGGGAGGCAGGCTCGCATGGAGCGCGCGGAGCGGTTCGAGGGAGCGCGGGTCATTCACCCGGATGAGCAGCTCGCAGAGCGGGTGGAAGACGGCACCGTCCCGGGCCTCTGGCCGGGCCGCGAGGGAGAGCAGCGCGGGGGTGAAGCGCGGGTCTGCTTTCCGCAGCGCGCGCCCGCCGAGCCTCCTGCCCAGCTGCTGGGGAGAGCTACGGTCCGCAAACTTCACGAGTGACTCGAGCTCGCTCGGCCGGTCAAACAGGCCCGGGCGCGGACTCGATGGGTTGAAGCGCGTTGTCACCCGCTCGGCGAGCACGGCGATGCGCTCGGCACGCACCTGACGCCAGGCCTCCAGCAGCCACCCGAGGGCCGCCTCCTCCTCATGCCGCTCGAAGGTCTCCAGCGCAAGTCTGAGATGCCTGGCCGCATTGTCGCTCACGGCGGGGAGCCTATCACCCGGGCGGCACGTCCCACTCGACGCGGTCGTAGCGGGCCCCTTTCCGCTCCAGCCACAGCCTCTGGCTCGGGGCGAGGGGAACATGGGAATGGATGCGGACGGCCCGGGTGCTGAAGTACGTCGCGCTGCGGATGGCCGACCCGAGCGTCCCGCTGTAATGATGTGAGGCAAGAGCCTCAGGGGGCGGACCATGTGTTGCTTCTCACGGTCGGTGGAGTCGGTCTCGGACACGAACATCTTCGCCCGGGACGACCAGGGCGTGGACCAGTTCCTGGTCTACAGCATGCGGTTCTCCGCGAAGGAGGACCTGGCCATGGTGCTGCCGCTGCCAGTCCCTCGGGGAACGGGGGAGGACGCGGTCCGCTTCATCAATCTGGAGAAGTACCCGAGCTTCTTCAACGACATGGCGGCGGGCTTTTCCGCGTCGCGCGTCCTGCGCGGCGCCCCCCAGAACGCGCCGAGGGCCCCGATGAGCGCCCCGCTCCGGGTGGTGAAGGTGGGAGGCTTCGAGGCCTCCTTCGTGCCCACCGTCGCGGACTTCGAGCGGCTCGATGCGCGCTTCCGTCTGCCAGCGGGTACGTGGGAGCGGCTCCCCGAGTACCGGGACCTTGGCTTCGCCGTGTTCAAGCTCCGCAAGGAAGCGCACTCGGTGCACCCCATGGCCTTCCGCTTCCCGCGTCGCGAGCCGGAGCGGCTGTTCTTCCCCACCGTCCACATCCACGACGGCAAGGTCCGCAAGGAGGCGCGCTTCGACCATTCGCTGTACTGCCAGCCGGGGTCGAACAAGCAGGACCGGCTCGACGAGGCCCGCCTCGGTCCGTGGCAGGGAACGCCGGAGGAGGCCAGCACGTTCATGAAGACTCCGCTCGCGCAGGGCATCGTGAACCCGGCGGAGAGCTGCTACCGCCTGAGGCTGAATGGGGTTCGCAAGAACGAGGACACGCGGGTGTGAGCGGAATGCATCACGGTGATACGTATAGGCGGAAGGTGTCGGGGGGCCTCTGCCCTTCAGTGCAGCCACTCCCCTTGGGGCGCGCCTCGTGCACACGCGTTCCAGGTACTTGGCGAAGTCCCGCTCCACGTACCGGGCAGGCCGCGTCCCAGCTCACCTGCCTCCGCCAGCAGCGTGGCGAGGTTGTCCCTCACCGCCTCGTACAGCACCGTCCCCTCCGGCTGCCTCCGCCGGTACTCCCACCCGCGCTCCTCCACCTGCCCCTCCCCTGCCACACCTCGCCAGGGCTCACACTACGGAGGGGCTCCCACGGGCTTCCGTGGAACCCCTGGCTGCTCGGGTGGTTCGAGGCGCGACCAGGACAGCGCGTCAGGAGGGGCGAACCCTGGACCGCTTCCCCGGCCTTGGTTCGCGACCAGGTGGCGGCAGCTTCCAATCCCTCACGCCTCGCCCATAGAGGGGTTCAGTGGGCCCCTGGCTTCGTCTCCAAAATGTCTCCAAAACTGGAGGGGACTCCGGGTGACAGGTGGGACTGCCGAGGATTCACCCGTGGGCTCGAAGTGCCTGGATTCACTCACGATTCAGCGAAAGGCGTGTGCCGTCACGGGTTTGGGGCACCCCGTGTCCACGGGTTCAAACCCCGTAGGGGACACTGAAACCGGGGCCGGATGCCGCTGGAATCCCAGCGGTTTCCGGCCCTGGTGCTTTCTGGCTTCTTCGCGTCGCCAGAATGTCTCCACACCGCAGACCTATCTGGTTGCCGTGCTGGCCGCTGCGCCGGGACCCGCTTGGCAGGCCGCACGGGTCGTTCCAGGTGCTGCGCAGCGCGTGCGACGGGGTTGGCACTGTCAATCACCGCTTAACAGCCCATGAAGCGGGCGACGGCTGGTTCAGCAACGCGTACGAGCGCATATTCCCGTTGAGGTGGCCAGGTATGTCAGCCCCCTCCTGCGGCCTCCACGCCTCACGCACGCGAACACGTCGAAGTCGAACGTCCTCCTGAGCCACTCGGCGTAAGTCCACTCGCGGCGTTCTCTGCTTCATCCGCTCCGTTCTGGCCGCGGCCTCCTTTCCCACTCTCGCCTCCTCCTCACCTGCTTGGGGGACCAGAAATGGCCGCAGTCTGGCGCCTGGAGCGAAGACGCCGTGGAACCTCGTGAGGTTTGCCCGAGGCGGAGGGCTCGGTGATGAAGCAATACCCGCCAAGAGTCCGCATCAAGATGTCGGACCACTTTCCAGACATCGTCGTGCCGGACTTCATCTTCAACGTGGCCTTCTGCACGATGGTGTCGCACGGCGCGAAGGAGGCCCTGGAGCAGCACTCCGAAGCTCTCATCGAGTTTCTTCCCTTTACCCTCCTGAATCACAAGGGGCGCGTCGCGGCGGCGGAGTGCTTCATCGCCAATGTGCTGACCACGGTGGACTGCGCGGACACGACAAGGACGGTGGGGGTCCCCTCCCAGATGAGTCCGGGTACCTACCTCGAAATCAATCGGCTGGAGCTGGATGAGGCGAAAATCCCTCCCACGGCCCGCCTGTTCAGGCTCAAGCAGCTCCCCTCGGCGATGGTCGTCCGGGAGGACCTGCGCGCGCAGCTCTCGGCCAGGGGACTCACCGGGCTGGCCTTCGTGGAGACGGGCGAGGATTGTGACCTCCGGGATTGAGAAGCTCGGTCTAGCGGTGTCGGCTGCCTCAGCAGGCGCACCGCTGTCCGCGTCGCCCCGCGAGACGTTCGAGTACCTGTGAGCCTTTCAGCGTCCTGCGAGGTTCGTGGAGCGCGCGGCAGCGCGTAATCCTAGCTCGCCCCGTGCAGCACCTTGAACAGAGCGGCATTCTCCTCGGCGCCAAGCCCAGCGTCGATGGCCTGACGGAAGATGCCAGCGGCGAAGGCGGGCAACGCGCCACTGATGCCGGCCTCTCGCGCCTGTTGCACCAGCCGGGCGACATCGTTGCCCGCCGTCTCCAGGGTGCTGTCGGGGTTGGCGTAGCGGCCGGTCTCTATCACCTGGGCCATGTGGCGAGCGTCTTGCCCCAGTCCGGGTGCGAAGGCCCACAGCGTCTCGCCGAAGTCCGCCACGCTCAGCCCCTCGGCTTGGCAGACGCGTGCGCCATGGGCGAAGCCAATCCAGTGCACAGCCATATACGACAGCACCGCCGCACACAGAGCACAGGCCGCGCCCACCGCTTCGCCCATGTCATTGAGCGTGCCAGCCAGGGTGCGCAGCATGGCCTCATGACGCCGCAGCGCCGCGTTGGGGCCCGAGACCACGATGGAGGCTTCCTCGGTGCCAATCTGACTCGGCCAGGCGAGGATGGCACCGCAGAGAAGGTCGGCGCCCCGGGCGCGCACCCAGCCATCCAGGTCGCGGGCCTCCTGTGGCGTACCGGAGCTGAGCTGCACCAACGTGCGGCCCGACAGCGCCGAGGCCACCTCGGGTGCTTCGAGGATGGCGCGGGTGGAGGGGTAGTCGGACACGCACACCACCACCAGCGGGCTGGCTTGAACCGCCGCTGCGGCGCTGGAGGCGAGCACGGCCCCTGCCTGTTGCAGGGGCTGGGCGCGATTCGCGGTGCGGTTCCACACCGTGACTCGACGCCCGGCTCGCAGGAAGGCGCCCGCGAGAGCCGAGCCCATCTTGCCAAGGCCGATGACCGTCACGTCGCTCTTTGGATTGCTCACGTTTGCCGTCCCTGGGTGCGCTACGCTGGATGCGTGCAGCTGTCTATTCGACTGAATTTCGTTTCATGACAAGTACTTACAAATTCGTAAGTACTGCGTGACGAGCAGGAGGGACCATGGCGAGAAAGCAGTACGCCCCGGACTGCGGGCTCCATGCGGCGCTGACGGTCATCGGCGGAAAGTGGAAGCCGGCCATTCTGTGTGAGCTGCATCTGCGCCCCGCGCGCTTCGGAGAGCTGAAGCGCCGGGTGCTCGGCATCAGCGAGAAGGTGCTGTTCGAGCAGCTCCGGGAGCTGGAGGCCGACGGCGTGGTCGGTCGCGCGGTGTTCGACGTGGTGCCCCCCAAGGTGGAGTATTCGCTCACTCCAACGGGCGCCGCACTCTCCCATGCCGTGCACGCCTTGGTGGAGTGGGGGCGGAATCACGCCTCCCTGGCAACGGCCGAGCGCGGCTGACCGAGACGAACCCGGCTGGGCCTCGTCCAGATTCAATTGAAGCCACGGTGGCTTGCTCGCATATTCGGGTCCGAACCCGGAGACGTAGCCTCCAGAGTCCATACAGGTGAATCATGGGACAGACCGCTGAGCCCTCGAAGACGTCGCCGCTGGTCCTGACGAATCCCAAGGGACTGTTCGACCCGGCGCCCTACGGCTTCTCGCACGTGGCGCAGGTGGCGCCCGGCACCCGGCTCATCTACCTGGCGGGGCAGGGTGGGGAGAGTGAGACCGGGGCGCTCCAGCCCGACTTCCGGCTCCAGGTGCGACAGGCATTCCGGAACATCCGCACGGCCCTGGAGTCCGTGGGGGCCGGCGTCGGCGATGTCGCCAAGCTCACGATGCTCGTGGTGGACCACACGGAGGAGAAGCTCAGCATCATCGGCCCCGAGCTGGACGCGGCCTGGAACGGCGGCATGAAGCCGACCTGTACGCTGATTCCCGTCCCCCGGCTGGCGCTGGACGGGATGCTCTTCGAAGTCGAAGCGGTCGCCGTCCTCCCTGCCTGACAGCGGTGTTGCGGAAGAATCACGGAAGCGTAGGACTCTCAGAATTCTTCCACGCCATGAGGCAGACGCAGCGCCATCGCGGGGAGGCGGCCCGGTCCCGCCCGAGGGAAGTGTGATACGAGCAGTCCGTTCCCGCGAACCGGAGGATTGCTTTGACGTTGTTTCGAGTGTGTCTGACTGCGCTGCTGGTCTTCGTGGCCGCCTGCGGGGGTGAATCGAAGCCCGGAGTGACTCCTGACGCCGGCCAGACGCGACCGGACGCGGGCGAAGGGACGCCGGACGCGGGCGACGCAACGCCGGACGCTGGCAGCGAGACGCCCGACGCGGGTGGGGAACTCCCGGATGCCGGCGAAGTGCCCCCGGACGCCGGCACCGAGACGCCGGACGCGGGCGCGGAAGTCCCGGACGCGGGGAGTGAGACGCCTGACGCGGGCAGTGAGACGCCGGACGCGGGCAGTGAGACGCCGGACGCGGGCAGTGAGACGCCGGACGCGGGCAGTGAGACGCCGGACGGGGGCGGCGAGCCCGGGGTGAGCGTCATCGACAACTGGGGCTTCGAGGAGTGGCCCGGCGCGCTTCCGGAGCTGTGGTTCGGGAGCGCGTCGAACATCACGACGGACAGCGTGCAGAAGGTGACCACGAGCGCCTTCGAGGGCGTGAACGCGGTCCGGCTGACGAACGCGTCGGGCACGCACAGGCGCTTCAGCACCGGGGCGAAGTCGATGCCCGCTGGCCGCTACTCCTGCACCTTCCAGGCGCGGGGCACCGGTGACGTCCGGAACGCCTTCTTCGACGACGAATACTCCAGCTACTCGTCCTACACCTCCGTCGACACCGCGACGTGGACGCAGGTGGCGTACAGCTTCAACCTCACCAGCGACGTCTTCGACACCTTCGAGCTCATCTTCAGCGTCCGCAACACCAGCGGCGAGCACCTGAGCATCGATGACGTGCGCTGCACGCGGGCCGCCGAGCCCTGTGACGCGGTCAGCTGCGAGTCCTGGGAGCGCTGCGTGAATGCCACCGCGACCTGCGAGCCGCTCGCCGGTCGCTGCAATGAGGCCGCGGACTGCAGCGAGTGGCAGGCGTGCGACGAGACGAACACGTGTGTCGTGGCGGAGGGCCGCTGCACCCGCAATGCGGATTGCGCGGGGACGCCGGAGACGCCGGTCTGCGATACGGCCCGCCGTCTCTGCATCGAGGGCGACCCTTGCGCCGGCGTCGTGTGCAACCACCCGGCGACGAGCTGCAACCCCAGGAGTGGCGTGTGCGAGCTGTCCCCGGGGGCCTGCTTCACCACCTACGACTGCGTCGGTGAGCTGCCGGCCTGCGACACGGCGACCGGGCGCTGCGTCTCCGCCGGTCACCCCGCGAACATCATCCGCAATGGTGGCTTCGAGAGCTGGAACATCTACAACATCCCCTACCAGGGCAACCATCTCATCCCGGACTACTGGTACGGCGTCGACAACGGCGTCTCCGACCCGGGCACGGAAATCAAGCCTTCGCGCCTCGTGCGTTACACCACCGCGGTGCATGGTGGCGCGTCGGCGCTGCAGTTCGTGGTCCCCATCCAGGTCGCCGAGCGGTTCTCGCTCGAGAAGTTCAACGTCCCGAGCGGCAACTACTCCTGCTCGTACCGGGTGCGGGGCCACGGCACCATCAGGCATCGCAGCTACTCGAGCGCGGGATGGAGCCCGGCGACCGACTTCATCATCGTCGACAGCGACGCGTGGCAGCCGGTGTTCTTTCGCTTCACGGGCAACGTGCGTGACTGGCGCCTGTTCTTCTACCCGGGCCGCAGCGAAGCCGACCGCGACCACCTCCAGGTCGACGACGTCGTCTGCACGAAGGACTAGCGGGGCCTGCTGCTGAAGTCACGAAGGACCGCGGGCCGGGAAGCCCGCGGTCCCATGGGCGAACAACGAAGCCGGCCCTGGCCGGCACCCCGCAGATTTCCTGCATCATTTTCCACCTCGTCGGCTCACCTTGTTGGTGCACCGGCAGTGATGGGCCCATTGATGGAGGAGTCATGCGCAAAGTACTGAAGTTCCTGCTGTCCGCCGCTGCTGTCCTGACGCTCGCCCCCACGGCCGCTTCGGCCTACGAGCGGTGTGAGGTCGCCTGTACCTGTGAGGCTTCCTGTTCCACGACCTGCATCATTGGAACCAACACGCGCATCACGTGTGGTCGATGGGGTGAGTGCGACACCGTCTGCTATCCGCCCCATGACTGGATGACTTCCAAGACCCAGGACCCGGCCCAGCAGGACGATACGCCCGCACAGGTCTGCAGTGAGACGCAGCAGGAGGCGGAGAACTCCGCCTCCGTCGAGGGCTGAGCCACGCCAGCCGACAAGCCACGGGCGCGTCCGTTTCGCCCGAGCGACTGCATACCCAACCCCGAGAGGTCACCATGTTTGACTCTGTGAAGAAGGCAGGACAGGTATTGCTCGCCGTTGCCGCTGGCTTTGTCGTGTCGTTCGGAGCCACGCAGGCAGTCTCCTCCCCGCAGGAGGGGCCCCTCATGGTCGAATGCCCCGGCTACTGCGAGCAGCTCTGCGCGGAAGCAGGCTTCTCGTATGGCTTCTGCAACCGCGGAGGGGGGTGCATCTGCTACAACTGAAGAAGCGTCCTTGCGCGCGGAGGCTGGCGGCCGTCCAGCCCCGCGGCGCGGTCACATCAGGCGCTTGTCGGCCGGTGCCTTGCTGTACTCGTCGTGGCGCCCTTCGACATAGGTGATAGAGCTGGCAAGCTGGTCGCTGTCGACCTCGATATCGTCGAGCGCGGCGATGGCTATCGCATAGAAGGTGCCGCCGAGGTCTTCCTGCTCTCCTCGTGCGAATGCGCGAATGCCGCATGTCTTGCAGAACCGGCAGTGGAGATGGACCTTGGGGCCACCGGGCGGGGTCCAGCTGTAATCGGCCAGGTGCTCCTCGCCTTTCTGGAGTGTCAGTTCATCGGCTTTGACGATTGCGAACCAGGCTCGCGCCTTCGTGCAGATGGAGCAGTTGCAGCGACGCGTTCCCTGCGCGAGATCAAGCTTGGCCGTGAAGGCAACCGCGCCGCAAAGTATAGGACGGATAGGAGCCCTGTTGAGGGCGGCGGGTTGGTGAAGAGGGGCCAAGAAGGGCCGCTGGAGGGTGACACGCGGGCTGTGCGCCGGGCCGGAGCAGAGGCTGTGCCGCCCCTCGGGGCACCCAGCCACGCCTCCAGTTCGTGCTGACGGGCGGGCTCCAGGGTGATGGCGCGCAGCGCCTCCTCCACCGTCGCCGCATGCTCGGGGCCGAGCACGTAGCTCTTCTTGAAGTCCGGATAGGCCCAGGTGCGCCGCGTCACCGCCTGCTCCACGAACCACAGCGGGCGAGGGGGCGTCACTGTCGAGTCGCTGTGCAGGGAAAAGGGAATCCCGTGCCGCCGCTCGAACCCTATCGGGTCGAGATTGCGCGCCTCCGCTCCCAGGATTCGCTCGAAAGAGTCGCCCCAGTAGGCCACATGGCCAATGAGGTGCGTCACCCGCGCGTCCACCCTGGGGACGGCGGCCCCGTCGCTCGTGACGTAGGTGCCCTCCCGCAGGCTGGAGAGCTTCCGGGCCACGTCCTCGGTCCCCACCGTGTGGTGGATGAACAGCACCGGATGCGGATTGACCCGCTCCCGCTGGAGTTCCGCGATGACGTCGACGGCCCACTGTTGTGCCTCGTTGCCGTTGGCGTGTAGTTGGAAACGCCAGCCCCGCGTCCGCCAGAGCCCCCTCAAGCTGTCGGCGATGTCCTTCGGGCTCTTGTAGTTGGACCGGCCCTCGTTCTCCCCCTTGCAGTGCCCTGTGTCCCGGTACCGAGAGGGAGGCGCGAGCTGCGCGGTGCAGCCCTGCGTCGAGCCGTCCACCCAGAGCTTGATACCGCTCGCCCCCAGCCACTTCGGCAGCTTGCAGCGCGGCGCGGTCCTGGCGTCACAGGCGGGCCGGGTGGGCTGGAGCAGCTCCCGCTGCGTCCGGACATAGCAGCGCCGCCAGCAGGTGCATGTGCGGTTCGATGAAGCCCGGCATCAGCACCTGCTGGGGCTCCAGGCGCACGAACGTCAGCGCTCGGGGGTCGAGCCCGTCCAACACCTCCTGCTCGGTCCCCACCTTCAGGATGCGGCCGTGCTCGTCCACGGAGACGGCCCCGGCCTGCGTCCCCTGCTCATCCATGGTGAGGATTCTTCCGACGAAGACGCTCGTCCGCGCCCCGCCGGAGCCTGTTGCGCCCTTCGTCGCGCAGGCGCAGAGGAGCGCGAGCGCGGCGGAGCACACGCGCTCACGGACGAAGGCTGGACGGCGGCCAGGACGCGCTCGGGGAGAGGATGGGTTCATGGGCGCGGATGAGCCCACCCCTCATCACCGGCCCACCACCAGTGAATTCGGGCCGGCGAGGCTCCCGTCTCGGCAAGCGCCCGGCAGCGGACGCTTGTTGGCCTCCGGGTCTCATGGCGAGCCGGGCGGAACGGCGCTCACGCTTCGCCGCTCAATGGCATGGAGCATGGCGCGGGCGTGGCGGTGGACTGCACGAGCTCGGCTGTGCACCCTCCTGGTGCTGGCACTGAGCGCGCAGCGAGCCACCGCGAGGGAGCCCGCCCCGCTCACGCCTCGCGCCGGGCAGGAGGCCGCGGAGACGTGAAGCTGGGCCAGGGCATCTACGGCCTGCGCCGCGCACCTGAGCCCCTTCCCAGAACCCGGCCCGCACGCCGGTCAGTGACGCAACTGAAGGCGCACGCCGCCGATGAGCCAGGAGTGCAGCGCCTCTTCGTTGACGTCCGAATACTCGCCCACCGTGAGCGTCACGAAGGGGCCCAGCCACGCGGGCCCACCGAGGCCGAAGTCGATGCCGCCCTGCACGTTGACGAGCTCCAATCCATTGAAGGCGCTGTTGACCTTCCGGGGCTCGAGGTCGACGACATAAGGGGACTGGTCGGGCGCGAAGACCTCGTACCCGACCCCCAGTCCCAGCCAGGGGCTCAGGGTGTCTGACACCGGCAGGTGGTAGCTCATGTTGATGCCGAACCGCATCGCGCTCGCGAGGCAGCTCGAACCCTGGACGCAGTCGTCCGCGGGGAACCCCACGGCATACTGGAAGGACGCCCCCACGTAGATGCGCGAGCTGAGGAAGGTTCCCAGGTCGAGTTGCGTCGGGATGATGGCGGAGACGACCTTTCTCATCGGCACGTCGTAGTGGCCGTCCCCACCTTGCAGGCGGCCGAGTGGCAGACCGAGGCCGACGCGCAGGCCGAGGGTGACGCCTGTGTCCTGGGGAGCGGCCTCGGCGCGGGGCGCTCCTCCCAGGGCGAGTGCAACGACGATGGTTCCGAGCATGACGGCTGCGCTGCGCATGGGGCCTGCCTCTCGCGGTGTTGGATGTGACTCACCGACTCATCTGCAGCGAGGTCGTCCGGCCCCGGTTCGCGCGCCGCCGTGCGACTGCAAGCCCGATACCCTCGCCGCGCGCGGCCCATGCTGCACGGGAGAGGCAGGGCCGTGTTTCATGGCGCCTCAGAATTTCGTGGCATCACGCCATGCGGGTCGTGTTCCGCGTGACGCGCCGCTCCGTGCCCACGCATAGGACGAATGGGAGGGGTGTTGAGGGTGAGGGCTGATGCAGAGGGGTCGAGGAGGGCCGCTGACGGGTGCCGCCGAGCTGTGCGCCAGGCGGAGGAAGAGGCGGTGCAGCCTCCTTTGGGCACACGCCAACCCAGACGCCCCTCCAGCAAGGGGCAGCAGGGGCGTGAGCTTCTGGAGCAGCGCGACTGCTTGAGCCTCAACACCCCGCCAACTGCGGTGGGCCCTGTGCTGGGGCCCGCTTCGCAGGCCCAGTGGGCAGTTGGGAAGCCTGTTGAGGGTGTGGGTCGGCATCGACGCACTCATGTGTCCTTCCACCAAGTTGGCCCCATGCCGCACGAGAACGTGACGACGTGCATCCCCCCTCACAGGAGAGCTGCTCCCCGAGTTCAGCTCCCCGAAGGTGCCGTAGCGGCCGCGGCTTCGGCGGCGGGGACGCTCCTGGCTCCTCCCCGGCGGTGTTCGCGCCGGTACGCCCCTGGGGTGCTCCCTCCCCAGCGCTTGAAGGCCCGATTGAACGAGGCCTCGCTCTGGTAGCCGCTGGCCTCCGCGAGCTCGCTCAACGGAAGCTCGCTCTCTCGAAGGAGCTGGGCGGCCTTCGTCATCCGCCACCGCGCGAGGTACTCCAGGGGCGGCTTTCCGACGAGCGCGGTGAAGCGGGCGGCGAAGCCGGAGCGTGAGAGGGCGACGGCCGATGCGAGGCTCTCGACAGTCCATGGGGCGGCGGGTCTCTCGTGGAGGAGCGAGAGGGCCTTTCGAATCTGGGGGTCCGCGAGCGCGCACAGCCCATTCTCCCCGCACTGACCTGTCGCGATGTGCGCCCGCAGGGCCTGCACGAGCAGGATGTCCGCGAGCCGGCTCATGACGACGGTCGCCCCCGGGCTGGACGAGGCACTCTCGGTGATGAGCAGTTGAGCGGTCGACGCCAGCGACGGGGCTATCGCCGGAGCATCCGCGGCGACGTGGATGAGGCGCGGGAGCCGCTCGAACAGCAGCGTGCGCGGCGCGGTGCCGAGCCGGAAGGAGCCCGCGACCAGGGTGGTGCGCTCGCCATCACCACCGAGCCGTATCGGCCCCACCCCCTGGGTTCGCTTGCATTCGCCCTGCCCCAGGATGTGGAACGGACTTCCTTCCGCGTCGCGGAGCGTGTGCTCTCCGCCGTGAGGAAGCAGGGCCAGGTCTCCGGCCGACAGGGTGACTGCGCCCTCGACTCCCTCGACTTCCAGGCGAGCGCTTCCGCGCGCGAGCAGGACGATGTGCGCGACGGGGCGCTCGCAGAACCGGATGCCCCAGGGGGCACACAGCTCGAAACGGCCATACATGACGGTCGACAGGCGCATCGTGTCCAGCACGTCGGCGAGGACATCCGAGTTCTGCTCGTCCAGCGCCTCTGGACGCCCTGCAAATTCTTTTGGACTGGACGACATGGCGCGTCCATAGCGACCCTGACATTTCCTGGCCATGCCAAACACCTCGAAGCTGCTGTCTCCCTTTCGTCTCGGCCGTCTCGAATTGAAGAACCGGATGGTGATGGCGCCCATGACGCGCAGCCGGGCGGTGGGCGACGGCAATGTGCCCAACCCCCTGGCGGCGCCCTACTACGCGCAGCGCGCCTCCGCGGGGCTCCTCATCACCGAGGCCACCCAGGTCAGCCCTCAGGGCGTGGGGTACATCCGCACGCCTGGCATGCACTCGCCCGAGCAGGTGGCGGGCTGGAGGAAGGTGACGGAGGCCGTCCACGCGGCGGGCGGAATCCTCTTCGCGCAGCTGTGGCACGTGGGGCGTGTCTCGCACCCGGACTTCCATGACGGCCGCTTGCCAGTGGCTCCCTCGGCGATCGGGTACGAAGGCGAGGTCTTCACGTTCCAGGGCAAGAAGCGCGTCGTGACGCCGCGAGCGCTCGAGACCGAGGAGCTGCCCGGCGTCGTCGAGCAGTTCCGGCGCGCGGCCGAGAACGCCCGGGAGGCGGGCTTCGATGGCGTCGAGCTGCACGGCAGCAACGGCTACCTCCTGGACCAGTTCCTGCGGGATGGCTCCAACCAGCGCACGGATGCGTACGGCGGCAGCATCGAGAACCGGGCCCGCTTCCCGCTGGAGATGGCGCGCGCGGTGGTGGGCGTCTGGGGCTCGGAGCGAGTGGGGTACCGGCTGGCGCCGCAATCGTTTCCCTACGCAGGCGTGACGGACTCCACGCCGGCCGAGACGTTCACCCATATGGCGCGCGAGCTGAGCCGGTTGGGGCTCGGCTACCTGCACGTGACGGAGGCCGTGTCGGGAAAGGACGTGCCGAGCCCGGAGCAGCGCATCTCACCGCTGCTGCGCAAGGCGTTCCAGGGAGCGTTCATCGTCAACGGTGGCTACGACGCGCGGACCGGCGAGGAAGCGATTGCCCTGGGCGAGGCGGATCTCGTGGCGTACGGCGTGCCGTTCCTCGCCAACCCGGACCTGCCGGAGCGCTTCCGGCACGAGGCCGCCCTCAACCCGGTGGACGCCTCCACCTTCTTCACCGGCGAGGAGAAGGGCTACACGGACTACCCGACGCTGCGCTGAGCCAGTGGAGGGAGCCCCCGCAAGACTCAGGGGAACGAAATGCCACGGTCCACCTGGCGGATTGCTTTGGGAATCGACGACCCTGTGAGTAGCCTGACCGGACGCGGAATGGACCGCCTGCGAGGCACTTCATGGAGTCCAACTCCCTCAATCCGGCAAGCCTGCCCTCGGGGACTCTCATCGGCCGGTGGCGCTTGCTGGAGCAGTGCGGCCGGGGCACCTTCGGCGTCGTCTACCGAGCCGAGAGCGTGGACGGGACTCAGGGCGTCGTGGCGCTCAAGCTGGCCCTGCACCCCGGCGATGCGCGCTTCGTCCGTGAGGCCGAGCTGCTCTCCCGCATCCACCATCCCGCGGTTCCGCGCCTCCTCGACCACGGCCAGTGGCAGCCCCGCGAGGGCGCGTCCTACGCCTGGCTCGTCATGGAGTGGATAGAGGGCGCAGCCCTCTATGACTGGGCCTCGGCGCAGCGCCCGTCGTCACGGCAGGTGCTGCACCTCCTCGCCCGGGTGGCGCGGGCGTTGGAGGCCACGCACGCCGCAGGCGGCATCCACCGCGATGTGAAGGGTGAGAACATCCGCGTGCGAAGTGCGGACGGCCAGCCCTTCCTCATGGACTTCGGCTCCGGACACTTCCTGGGCGCTTCCACCCTGACGTGGGACTCGTGGCCTCCTGGGACTTCCGCCTACCGCGCTCCCGAGGCCTGGGGCTTCGTGCTGGGCCCCGGTAAGCCTCCCCCCGTCCCGTATGCGCCCGGCCCCGCCGATGACGTCTTCGCCCTGGGTATCACCGCCTACCGGCTCGTCACCGGCAAGTACCCGCCCTCGCCGCATCCGCGGGGCGAGGACGCCTGGCTGTGGCACCCGGAGAAGCTGGCGCTCTGGAGCGCCAGCACGCACAACGCCCGCTGCGTGCCGGAGCTGAGCGCCCTGGTGTCCCGGATGCTCTCGCTGCAACCAGAGGCGCGGGGCCGTGCAGAGGAGGTGGCCGAAGCACTGGAGCGGGCCGCACGGAAGGCGGGGCCTGAAGCGGAAGTGCCGCTCTTCACCGGGGAAGAGGCAAGGCCCGCGGGCCTCTTTCCTCCGCTCCAGCGCGTCACGGTGCGGCCACCTCCCCGTGCGGCGAGGTGGCCTGGGCTTGTGGCGACCAGCCTCGGTGCCTCCCTGGCCCTGGGCGCGGGAGTGCTGTGGAGCACGCGGTCCTTCGAGCTGCCCGAGCAGCCGCACCTCGCGGAGGGCGAAGAGGCGAAGGATGGCGGCACGATCGCCGTCGGAGACACAGCGCTGACGGCCCCAGTCGCGCCCGAGCGAGTCCCCTCCATGTGGCCTGCCATCCGGGCGGAGGTGCCGCCGAAGCCCTTTCCAAAGCAGCGTAGACCCAATGGTGAGGGGCGATGTTCCGGCAAGGAACTGGTCGCAATCAACGGCGGCTGCTGGGCGAAGTTACTTGTGGAGCTGAAGGACTGCGATAACATGGGCGGCTTTGTGCACAAGGGCGTGTGCTACTTCCCTGTCTGGGAACTGCAACGCCCTTCCACCTCAGGGCCCGCGAATCGCGACGACGCTCCATGACTCAGGGGCGCGTCCAGGAGCGAGGCCCGGGCCTCAGTCGCCGCCGCGCACCGCCGTGAGCAGCAGGTCGTACTTGCCGCCGAGGAACGTACGGAAGCCGTGCTGGTGCAGATAGCGGCGATAGAAGGACAGGTTCTTCACCAGCAGGGACAGGTCCGGCTCACGCAGGTTGCGCACCCGGGCGCCGTAGACCACTTCCCCATCCCGGAAGCGCGAGTTGGGGAAGCCGAGGACGAACGCGGCCCGGGGCTCCACGTGCTCCTGCACCAGCCGTCGCAACAGTGCGTGGTCATCCACCCCGGGGCTCTGCAGCGTCCCCACCGACAGCACCAGGCTGAAGCGCCCCAGCCCCGCCGGGAGCGCATTCAGGTCCGCGAGCACGAACTCATGCCGCGCGTCGGGGAAGCGCGCCCGTGCTTCCGCGAGCGCGCTCGCGCCGTGGTCCACGCCGACGAAGGTGACGTCCGGCATCCCCTCCAGCCAGGCGAAGGCGGCCAGCTCGTCGCCCCGGTTGACACCCAGGTCCAGCACCCGCGCGCCAGCGTCCAGCTTGATGCGCCCGAGCGCCTCCAGCCAAGGCAGCAGGAAGCCCGCGTCCTCCAGCTTGCGCACCCGCGCGAACTCCGAGCCCGCGCCGTAGCGCTCCTCCCGCGTGGGTGCTTCCACCTCCGCTGAGGACGCTCCGCCCGCGTGCCAGGAGGCCTCGGCGCCCAGCCGCTCGAAGGTGAGTGAGATATGCGTGTCGTCCACCGCGCGCGGGGTGAGCAGCCGGCAGCCGAGTCCCTCGGCCAGGTCGCACCAGCTTCGCAGCGGCCGGTGCACGAGCCCGCCGAGCGGCCCCACGCGCTCCCCCGGATAACAGCCGCGCCCCAGGTCCGGGTCGGGGACTTCGATGCACGCCGTGCCCGCGCCGAGCGCTTCCTTCAGGTGGCGGAGCACGACGACGAGCGGCTCGTCATGGAAGCGGCGGGCCATCAGTCGTCGATGGCCTAGTAGGCCAGCGTCCAGAAGTCGCGGAAGGGCCCCGGGGGCTCGGGAGAGTCCATCACCCGCTGGGTCAGCAGGATTCCGACCAGGGCCTCCCGGGGGTCCGACGCCCATGACGTCCCATAGCCGCCATCCCAGCCGAACCGCCCGGGCACCAGCGAGACATCATCTCGCCGGGTGACGACGGAGACGCCGAAGCCCCAGCCGGTGTTGTCGAAGAAGCCTGGGAAGAAGCCGGAGACGGCCTTCTGCTCGGGCGTGAGGTGGTCGGTCGTCATCAGCTCGACCGAGGGCCTCGACAGGATGCGCTCGCGCCCGTGCTGTCCCTGGTTCAGCATCATCTGGCCGAAGGCCAGGTAGTCGTCCACCGTCGACACCAGGCCCGCGGCGCCATCCGGGAAGGCGGGCGGCTGGCTCCACTGGCTGTCGCCGACACCATCACTGATGACGAGCGCCCCCGACTCCCCGCCGTCCGCGAAGTATAGGACGGATAGGAGCCCTGTTGAGGGCGGCGGGTTGGTGAAGAGGGGCCAAGAAGGGCCGCTGGAGGGTAACACGCGGGCTGTGCGCCGGGCCGGAGCAGAGGCTGTGCCGCCCCTCGGGGCACATGCCGGCCCAAGCGGTCCAGCCAGGCGGCATGCCGCAGGGGCGTGGGCTTCCAGGTCACTGTGGGCGCTTGGGCTCAACACCACGCGCTCTGGGGTGGACCCTGTGCCGGGGCCCGCTTTGCAGGCCGCGAGGGCAATGCCAGGTGCTCCAGAATGGCGCGCCCCCACCGGGGGCCGTCAGGTATGCCAGCACCCTCCTGCGGCCTCCACACCTCACGCAGGCGAACACGTCGAACGTCGAACGTCCTCCTCAGCGACTCGGCCCAGTCCACTCGCGGCGTTCTCTGCTTCATCCGCTCCGTTCTGGCCGCTGCCTCCTTTCCCGCTCTCGCCTCCTCCTCACCTGCTTGGGGGAACGTGCTGCCGAACTCCACCGGCGAGTCCGCCTCGGCGCAGATTGCCGCTGTGCGCGCCGCGGCGGACGGCCCGGTGGACCTGCGCGTCGACGGGGCCTACATCACCTTCGTCAAGCCGGGCGTGGGCACCCTCGCCAATGACCCGGCGGGCTTCTTCCTCCAGGCGGAGCGCAGCGGCCCGGCCCTCTTCGTGGAGGTGGACCCGGCGGTGCTGAGCTCCGTGCCCCAGGCCGGCATGCGCGTGAGCATCCTCGTCTCCAACAAGCGCGTGGCCAAGGCATGGTGCGAGCAACCCTCTCCGGCTACGGCGTGCTGGGCACCGGCGATGTGCTGACGGGGTTCGCCCAGGACGTGAGCCAGGTGGACCTGCCCGCCTTCCTGCCAGCCTACGAGTCGGAGCTCATCGCCCTCACGGGCACCCTCAACGGCCCATTCTCCCTGGCGGGCGCCGGCCACGAGCAGGCGCCGCTGGTGACGGCCGGCGTGCCCGCGGGCTCCCCGAGCTCCTTCAACTTCCGGCTGCGCGTGGTGGAGACGGTGAGGGACCAGCTCGACCTGGTCCAGGGCTGCACGGTGAGCATCGTCTCGCCGCTGTGGTTCTTCTCGACGGGGACGGGGACGCCGCTCACCCAGCCTTCCGTGTGGGCGCCGCAGCAACTGGTCTCGTCGACGTGCCCGGGGCCCCGGGTGACGGGTGCGCAGGCCGCCGGCCCGGAGTCGGTCATCGTCCGCCTCGACCGGCGCATCGACCCGGCCAGCGTCCTGGCCGATGGCAGCCAGTTCTCCATCGCCGGGTTGACTGTCACGGGCGCCAGCGCCCCCGGCAACCGCGAGGTGCGGCTCGAAACCAGCGCCCAGGTGCCCCGCCAGTTCTACACCGTGACGGTGGCGTCCACGGTGCGTGACAACGCGGGCACCGGCGTGGAACCGACGAGCCGCACCGGCAACTTCCGGGGCTGGAAGACGCCCGCCGCGCTGCGCATCACCGAGATTGCGCCCGGTGTCGCCAACCAGCGGGATTTGATGGAGCTCGTCGTGCTCCAGAGCGGCAGCACGGAGGGCATCACCGTCGTGGACGCCGCCAGCGCCACCCCCCTGGCGACCCTTCCGGACGTGGAGGTGCTCGAGGGTGACCTCATCGTCATCCACTTCAACCCGGACCGGGTGACGCCCGGGGTGGACGCTCCGGGCTCGGAGCTCACGAGCAAGACGGCCTGGCCCCAGGCCCAGTACGCGTCGAACTACGACACGGCCTGGGACTTCCAGGGTGGCACCTTCGGCATCAGCGGAGGGCAGCGAGTGCACCGCATCCGGGACCAGATGGGCAACACCCTGGACGCCCTTGCCGCCGTCATCCCGGGCTTCACCCCCATCCCCGCCTATCCCGTCCAGCTCCAGGCGCGCCAGGCGGAAGGGCAGTGGTCCCCGTCCGACTGCAACGGCGTGCCCTGCACGTACAACTCCTTCCCGAGCGCCTTTGACGTCTCCTTCGACTGGGGCTCCGCCTTCCCTATCGGTGGCACCAAGACGACGACGGTGGGCCGCGTGTTGCCCGGGGACAGTGACACCGCGAGCGACTGGGCGCTGGGCCCGGCCACGCTCGGCGTCCTCAACGGTACGGTGCGGTAGTCGTGGCACCGGGCGGCGGGCCTCGAACCCGCCGCCCGGTGCTCCCTTCCACCTGTGCTCAGCTTCCCAGAGAGCCGAACTTGACGCCCAGGCCGAAGAGGACCCCGCTCTGCCAGCCCTGAACCTGGCCGCGGGTCCACTCGTACCAGAGGAGCAGTGAGAGGCTCGACTCCGCCGTGCCGTCAGGCTTCGTTCCTCCCGGCAACCGCAGCGCTACTCCCGATATGAACGAGACGCGGGGCCGCTCCAGTTTCGCGAGGTCTCCCAAGGCGGAGTTGAGCAAGACACCGAAGTTGAGCTGCGGGTTGAAAATCGGGCTCCAGGGCTCGTTCTGGTTGAAGTCCCAGATTTCCAACGTGAACACGCCGCCGGCACCGAAGACCGCGGTTTCCATTCGCGCGGCCTCGCTGGAGGTGTCGGCGGAATGACCCGTGTTGTTCACGCGCAACAGCCCCAGGGGGATTTGCAGGCTCAGGTACATTCGCGGCCCCCTTCCGGACGCACGCTCGTAGGCAAACCCAGGAAGAACCAAACGGTCCGGCATCCGCCGGACATGAACGGCGAAGGGGGTCAGATTGGTCGTACCTCCCGGCGTGGCGGGAAGATAGGCACCCGGTGCTTCCGCATGGGAGAGCGTCAGCTTGACCTCGCCATATTCAGGAACGCGCTTCTCGTCTCCCTGGAGGAGGTCGACCTCCCAGACAACGTCCACGACGTCCTCCTCCACTTCGTCAAAGGCCAACCAGGCATTCTGGAGTTCGTCGAATTTCGTTTCCTTCGAGAGAAGGATTTCCTTGCTCGCGACGGGAACGTCCGTGAACGCCTTGCCGTCGGATGAAGTCTCGAGCTTGATGATGAATCTTTGCGGGCCGTAGTGTTCCATCTGCCGCTCGAACACTTCGCGTTCCACCTTGTTGATATCCCTCACCGCATCATCGAAGGCGCTTTCATACCCCTTGGCGCAGGACCCGTGACAGCTTCTCGTTGCCGCATTTCGTTTCTCGACGAGTTTCCGGAGCCGGGTCTGCTCATCCAGGGTCAGGGGGAGCTCGAAGCGCAGCGCGCAGCTTCTGCGTTCTGTGAGGCTCGAGATTTCAACGGCCCGGATGCCGCTATTGGACGACACGTAGGTCACCCCTGGCTTGCCGTCAGCCGGGTTCGGCCGGCTGCCCCACGTACGAGGGCACGTGAGATAGACCAATTCCCGCAGGGGATAGGCGAGGCGGAGGACCTTCGGCTTGAAGGGCAGGCTGACCTGGCGGTGCCCCAACCCCAGGGGCGCACCCTGGCTTGCCAGGGAGGTGAAGAGCGATTCGCTCCCAGGCACGGCGAACTGGGACGTGGCCCAGTCCAGGTTGAGCCGCATCACGGGTGCTGTATCCGATTCCTGACGCCCTTTCAGACACAGCTGTCCGTTCACGTCGAGACGCGTCTGCGGATAGCCTCTCTCCGAGACTCCGCCTTGCTCGCAGGCCTCGACCGTATTGGACTCAATCTCGACCCGCCACTGCTCGGGAAACGCGGTTGCAACGGAGACCTGGCTCGGCTTGCGGAGGGCGATGAGCCCCGGGCCCGGCAGAGGGGCGGTGTCGGGCGCCACGGTGACACTGGCCGGCTCCCACCGGATGGGCGCGCCAATCTGGAGCAGTGCTGTCGCCCGTACCTCGCTGCTTGCCTCGGTCTTGAAGGTCAGGGGCACGGAGGCGGCTGCATCGACGTCGGGGATGGAGAAGCGGAGCCCCAGGACGCCCGGTGAGTTGTACCAACGGACCTGGTCAAACCTGAGCCGTGCATCCTGTGTCTCCACGCGCCAGTTTCTCGGCTCAGCGCATCCTTCCGGGGTCGTCACGCGGTAGAACACCCACCCGTCCTTGAGACCGCCGAAGACCCGGTTGACTTGCTGGAGGTTGTAATCACAAGCCACGTGCGCAATGGACAGGGTGACGTCGCTGAAGGCCAGCGAGCTGAACGCCGCGTCCACGAGCTTGACCGCGGGCGCGAATGGAATGGGGGCCAGTTCCACGCTTCCGCTTGCGCTGATGAACTGATCTTTCACAACGGCATTCGTCAGGCTCAGCTCGACGCGTGCCGCGGGAGAAGGTGCATCGGCTCGCACCAGATTGGCACAATTGGGCTCCGAGGGCCTGGCGCACGCGTAGCGCGTGTACTGCAGGAACCGGAGGAGATCGTGCTGCAGAGCGACGTTCGCCTTCTGGTTGGCTTTATCTACGTCGGCGTCCTTCACATCGAGGCGAACGGCGGCTCGAAGGTCGCGCGCCAGCCAGTTGTTCAACTTGCGCGCGTCGAAGTCCGTTGAGAGGTACGCCTGTCCGTCCTCGGCGCGATAGACGGGGGCGTTGGCCAGCTGGGCTGGGTTGAAGTCAACCGGGACGATCCGCACATCGAAGGAGGGGTGAATCTTCCAGTCAAAGGGGGCGTTGATGGCGAAGGTGCAGACATTCCGCATGGAGTCGCAGGGGCCCGTCCAGCGACCTTGCGCGGGGCTGCCGACCACCTCCAGACCCATTCCTTCACGAAGCAGGGCGTTGCTCACAGCCAGCAACGACCGGGCCAGCAGCCGGAGTTGTTCCGGCTGGCTGGATGACCAGTCGAAGGCCATCTCCGTGAGGGGCAGCTCGCTGTTGCGGAGTACCGGGCGCAGCAGGCGGAGTCTGACCTTCTGCGGGGTCCCCGCGCTACAACGCGACGCGGCAGCACCATGCGCGGCGACGCTGGCCTCGATTTCCACCGCTGCCGTCAGGTCATCTGGCGCCTTGAGTTTGAGCGTGTTCGCATCGGGCTGAAAATCAACGACCCCCGAGACAGGCTTGCAGGCCAGGTAGTTCACGGGCAGCTTGATGGTGTCCCGCTGAGCTGCGTTCGAGGCCAGCGTGACACTCAGCTCCGCGGGAGCCTGTGCCTCGACTGCTGGGGCCCACCCGAGCACGGCAAGAACGAGGAAGCAGGGGCGCAGGAGCTTCATGGCGTCCCTCCCGCGTCCAGGGACGTGCCCGCGTCGGGAAACAGGTCTCCCGGAGCGGTTCCTGGACAGGCCTGTTCACCCGGACGCAAGAGAACCAGGTCGGTGGGTTCGATGCCCACGCACGTTCCATCCCGGTCTTCCAACCCTGGCTGCCCATTCGCGCGGAGACACCGCACGCTCTGCCGCACGCAGGTGTAGCTGGACACTCCGAGCGTGCCGCTGGCGCTGTCGCGGAGGCCACAGAGGCAGAACTGGTCGGAGGCGCAGGCTCGGTTGCCCAGCGCCCCTGGCACTCCGCAGCGGCTTGGATACAGCTCCAGCTCCGGACAGACGGGGTCGCTCGCGGAGCGAAGGATGAGGTTCTGTTCCGAGGTCGGTCCCTCGACGCACTCTCCGCTGGAAGAGTAGCGCCAGCCCAGGGGACACTCGCTGGTAGGGCTCCTTCCAATACAGCGGCGAGCGCCATGTGCCAGCGCGGGGCTCTCCGGCTTCACCCCACAGAGACAGAGTTGCTCGGCGCCACAGACCCCCGCATCCGAGCCGTCACCGCAAAGTGGAAGCTGGGGAGCCTGGTCCGGGCAGAAGTTGGTGTGGTCGTTGCGTTGGAGAGCCGTGCGCAGGTCGCCCGCATCCACACAGTCCTTCGGCTCGAACCGGTACGCATAGCCTGAGCTGGAGCACTCACCACTGCCCGGCTTCACCGGAACGGCACACCTCCTCGTGGAGCAGACGCACCTCTCGTTGGCGCCATCACAGTATGTTGCCTTGCTGCGGTCCTCCTCGGTGGGGATGCCACATTCAAAGTTGTCCTTACGCCCCTCCTCGGTCGCACTGCTGCAGGACACGAGCGCTACCAACGCCATTGCAAGCCATGGTTGTGTTCGGGACATTCCCCCTCCTTCGTTGAGTTTGTGATGTTCGCGTTCCGGCTGCGCATGAAGCAATGGGTAGGTGGTGAAGTATAGGACGGATAGGAGCCCTGTTGAGGGCGGCGGGTTGGTGAAGAGGGGCCAAGAAGGGCCGCTGGAGGGTGACACGCGGGCTGTGCGCCGGGCCGGAGCAGAGGCTGTGCCGCCCCTCGGGGCACATGCCGGCCCAAGCGGTCCAGCCAGGCGGCATGCCGCAGGGGCGTGGGCTTCCAGGTCACTGTGGGTGCTTGGGCTCAACACCACGCGCTCTGGGGTGGACCCTGTGCCGGGGCCCGCTTTGCAGGCCGCGAGGGCAATGCCAGGTGCTCCAGAATGGCGCGCCCCCACCGGGGGCCGTCAGGTATGCCAGCACCCTCCTGCGGCCTCCACACCTCACACAGGCGAACACGTCGAACGTCGAACGTCCTCCTCAGCGACTCGGCCCAGTCCACTCGCGGCGTTCTCTGCTTCATCCGCTCCGTTCTGGCCGCTGCCTCCTTTCCCGCTCTCGCCTCCTCCTCACCTGCTTGGGGGAACACTCGTTCTTACCTGTGATGGCATCGATACTTCTCCCGGTTGAACAGGCTCACGCGGCCCGTGGGTTGCGTGGGCGTTGGTGGTGCCCGTGGAGGACCTGTGCACGCGGGCCTCGCGGCTGCCGAGCTGGCCGCGCGCTTCAGACTCCGGCGGCCGGGGACAAGGCCCGCGGGGAGAGCCCCGGATGCCCCTGTCGCGATTCCGGGCACCCTGTCCTCCACCAGGACAGATGTAACAAACACGTCAACTGCCCGAAGTCATGACCCTCGCGGCCCGTGATTGCGAAGTTTCTTTACGCCCGAGCCATGACGCATGGAGTCTAGACGTCCCATCCATTCATTCGACCTCCGTAGAAACCCAGTTACATCAACAGCTTGGTGGTTGGCATGACGCCTGCCCTATGAGGGGAAACACCGGGTGATGCAGTCCCGGTGCTTTCCCCCATCGAAAAAGGAAGTTCATGTCCCAGCACAAGTTCGTCGGCGCCCTCGCGGGCCTGGCGCTGCTCGCCGGTTGCGGCGGTGGCGAAGGCTCCACTCCTGCCCCTGAGACCACCAGCCAGGGCATGACGTGGGAGCAGTTCCTCTCCGTCGTGTACCAGGAGCCGGATACGGGCGTCTTCATCGCCGACGGCGACACCCTGTTCACCTCGGAGAAGGCGCTGCGCGAGTTCTACGAGCAGAACGTGAAGAGCGGCCAGCTCATCGTCCACACGTCGGGTGGCGTGGACGCGAAGTGGAGCGACACGCAGAAGAAGAACATCACCTACTGCGTGAGCACCACGTTCGGCAGCAACTACTCGCGCGCGGTGACGATGCTGGCCGACGCGGCAGCCGCGTGGGAGCAGGTGGCGAACGTGGACTTCGTCTACGTGAGCTCGCAGGACGCCAACTGCACCGCGAGCAACACCAACGTGGTGTTCGACGTGCGCCCGGTGAACTCGGGTGGCCAGTACATGGCCCGCGCCTTCTTCCCGAATGAGTCGCGCGCGTACCGCAACGTGCTCATCGACAACACGGCGTGGGGCGGCAGCCCGCCGGTGACGCTGCTGGGCATCATCCGTCACGAACTGGGCCACACGCTGGGCTTCCGCCACGAGCACACCCGCCCCGAGTCGGGCACCTGCTTCGAGGACAACAGCTGGCGCGCACTGACGACGTACGACTCCGCGTCCGTCATGCACTACCCGCACTGCAACGGTTCGCAGACGGGGGACCTGGTGCTGACGGCCAAGGACATCCAGGGCGCCCAGGCGCTCTACGGCGCGCCGGGCACCAACCCGCCTCCTCCGCCGACGGGCACGCCCGCCACGGACACGCGCTCGGGCAGCATCGCTCGCAATGGCACGGCGAACTTCGGCCCCTACACGGTGTTGGCCGGCACCACGTTCAAGGTGGTGATGACGGGCACGGGTGACCCGGACCTGTACGTCCGCTTCGGCGCGGCGCCCACGACGACCGCGTACAACTGCCGTCCGTTCCTCGGCGGCGCGGCCGAGACGTGCGAGCTCACCGTGCCCTCGGGCCAGACGAGCGCCTACGTCCAGGTGCGTGGCTACGCCGCTGGCACGTACTCGCTGAACATCAGCTACACGAAGCCGTAGCTGCTGGTGGCGGGGCCTCTCCTTGGGGGAGGCTCCCGCCGTGCGGTGGTGCCTGCCGTGCCGCGAGGTAGTCCCGAGCCGGCAGTGCACCCGCGCGGGCATGCCCGTCAGTCGGCGGGCGCGAGGAAGGGCACCATGCACGAGCCCGAGGACACGTTCATCACCCGGTCGCTGCCGACGGTGGCGTCGCGCAGGTGGGCGCGGATGAAGGCCGTGCCCGCCATCGCCCCGTCCACCTGGTGGGGACAGAAGTCGAACTCGATGTCTCGGCGCACCAACTCGCCCGAGCGCGTCACCTGTGGCCACCGAAGCACCGGATAGCCAACGCGGCGCTGGAAGACGAAGCCGTCCCCGGAGCGCGCCTCCACCAGCCGGGCCCAGCTGTCCGCGGTGTGCCGGGTGCCGAACTCGATGCCCTGGCCGAAGGAGGAGTCCGTGGGCTTGGAAATCCACGCCGCTCTGTCCTCCAGCACCTCCACGCGCCGGTGGGCAGCATGGGCCAGGCTCACCGTCTCCGGCACCGTCTCACCCAGCACCGCCACCGCTTCCACCGGCAGCCGCAGCGCCCGCTGCACCTCGGGCTCGCACAGCAGCGCGAAGGCCTCCTTGCTGGCGGTGAGGAAGGAGCGCGTCGAGTTGACGATGAGGTGCTCCTCCGGGTGTGAGCACAGCGCCTCGTAGTCGCTCACGTCCTCGCCTCGCTCCCGGTACCAGTCCAGGAAGACCGACTGGCGCCAGATGACATCCACCTCCCGCCCGGCCAGCACGGGACGCCCTCCCACGCGCCGGACCTCCGGGGGGTAGCAGTGCACCACCTCCGTGGAGAAGCCCGCCTCGCGGGCGGCCTCCTGGACGAGCTGCGCCAGACCGGGCAGCCCCGACTTGGCGGGGTAGCCATGCTCGGACACCAGCGCCACCAGGCGCAGCTCCCGGCCCGGGTGCCGCGCGTGCAGCTCGCCCTGGAGCCACCGGAGGATGCGGGGTGCCAGCAACCGGGGCGTGTAGTCGAACCCCAGCGCTTCCATCAGCCGCGCCGCCAGTCGCTGGTCCACGTCATGCGGGCGGAACGACAGCGGCGCCACCTGGTTCACCTCGATGACCGAGTAGCGCCCCGTCGTGGGCTCCAGGAAGGCGTCCATCCTCCGCAGCCTTCGCTGGAGCGAGTACCGCGACTCGTGGGTGCACTGCGCCACCAGCCGCGCGCTGCCCGGCTCCAGTGAGTGCACGAGCCGCTGGCGCAGCGGCTCGCCCTCCGGGGTGAGCACGTGCTCCTCCAGCCGGATGAGCGCGTCCAGCAGCACCTGGGTGCGGTGCATGGCGCCGCGCACCTGGGCCACGTCCAGGCTCAGGGGCGCGATGAAAGGTGCCGCCTCCGCCAGGTGCGCATCCTCCGGCGGGACGCTGGCGAGGGCGTCCGCGACGAAGCCGGCACGCCGGGCGGGCGTCAGGCGGGCGAGTCCTTCATAGAGCTGCTCGGCGGTCAGTTGCATGGCTCTCTCACACCCACTGGCTGGATTCCCACAACGGCAGCCGCCGGCCCAGGCCGCGCGCGAGCGCGGTGTGGAACACCCGGTCGGCCACGAGGATGTCCTCGAAGGCCAGCCCCACCGGCGAGAAGAAGATGTTCTCCGCGTCCGAGCGCCGGCCGGGCACCTCACCCGCCAGGATGGGGCCCAGGTCCTCCACGCGGGACTCCGCGAGCAGGCCCCGGGCCACGGCGATGGCATGCGCCTGCACGCCGCGGCTGCGCACGTCCTTCCACCGGTCCGCGATGATGCGGTCCATCCGGCCCAGCAGCTCCAGCTCCACCTCGAAGCCGCTGATGGAGAAGACGGTGAGCCCGCGCTCGCGCACCCACCGCTCCCGCACCACCGGAGCATGGTCCACGGAGACACAGGTGACGACCAGCTCCTGGTCGCGCACGGCCTCCTCGGCGCTGTCCACGGCGCGCACCTCCAGGCCCGTGCGCGCCGACATCTCCTCCGCGAAGCGGTGGCGGGAGTCGCCCCTCGCGTACACCCGGCAGCGCTGGAGCGCCGGCAGGCTGGCGCGCAGGCCCAGCAGCTGGGTGCGCATGTTGACGCCCGCCCCCACCAGCCCCACCTCCCGCGTGGCCGGCGAGGCCAGCCGGCGCGCGGCGAGCAGCGACACGGCCCCGGTGCGGGTGGCGCTGATGACCTGCGAGTCCATGACACAGGCGGGCAGCTTCGTCGCCGGGTCGAAGAGGAGGATGAGCCCCGCGGCCCGCGGCAGCCCTCGCCCGACGTTCGTGGGCATGGAGCCCATGGCCTTGCAGCCCAGCACCTGCCGGCCGTTGCGCTCGATGAGCGTGGGCATGAAGTTGACGTAGCCCGTCTCGCAGTCCGGCTGCTCCGGGCTGGGCTGCAGCGACACCTTGGAGGGCTGCTGGATGAGCCCGCGCCGCAGCAGGTCGAAGCCCTGGTGGACGTCCTCGCTCGCGAGGACGACGTCCCCGCCGCCGCAGGCCAGGACGTCCTCCAGGGACAGGAAGAGCACGTCCCCGCTACCAGGGTCGAGGCGCGCGTCGTGCGGGTGTGGGGTGTTCATACGGGGTCGGCTCCTCGGGTCTGGGGGTCGTCGAGCAGCAGCGCGGGAATGAGTCCGACGAGCGCGATGAGGGCGGTGAGGCGCAGCGCGCCCTGGAAGGCGGCGGCGCGGCCCAGGGTGGGCTCCAGCCACGCCAGCAGCGCGGCGCACCCGGCCACGCCCGAGGTGGAGCCGACGCCATAGGCCAGGCCGTGCCAGCTGGCGCCGGCTCCCGCCTGGGCGGCGGGCAAGGCGTTGATGACGGCGACATGGGGCGGCGTCGACAGCAGGGCCACGCCCGCGCCCCGGAGCGCCTGCAGCAGGGCCACCTCGACCGGGCCGCTGGGAACGGCGCGGGACAGTCCGCCCAGCGACAGGGCCACCAGCAACCCGCCCAGCGCCGCGGGCCACCGCGCGCCCCAGCGTCCCACCAGCCAGCCCGCGACGGGCGTCACCGCCGCGGCCACCAGCGTTGCCGGCATCAACACCAGGGCCACCTGCGGCGGGGTGAGCCCCAGCGACTCCGGCAGGTGCAGGGACAGCAGGAACACGGAGCCCATCAGCACGAAGCCCCGGAAGGGCGCCATCAGCAGCGCCAGGGCGAGGTTGCGCTGGCGCAGCAGCCCCACGTCCAGCACCGCGTCCGGACGCCGCGCTCGCAGGGCGAACAGCGCCCCTCCCGCGAGCGCCACGGCCACGGCGAGGAGTCGGCCCTCCCCGGAAGCGGCGCCCGGCCATCCCCGCGCCGCCAGCAGCGAGGCTCCCAGTCCGCTGGCCAGCCCGAGCAAACCCCAGGGGTCCAGGGCCCGGTCCTGCTCAGGCGAGGGAGGGGAAAGGGGAAAGGCTCGCAGGCCCACCGCCCACGTCAGCAGGCAGAGCCCGGCCATCACCCCGAAGATGGCACGCCACGACGCCCACTGCGTCAGGGCGCCACCCAGGAGTGGAGCGGCGAGGCGCACCGAGGTGGAGGCGAAGAGCCACGTGCCCATTACCCTCGGGCGCTCGTGCGGAGCGAAGGCGCCGGCCAGCATCACCATGCAGGCGGGGGTGATGACACAGGTCGCGACGGCTTCCAGGACGCGAGCCAGCACGAGCCAGGGCAGCCCCGGTGCGAAGGCCGCCGCGAGGCTCGTCATCCCCATCAGCAGGATGGCGCCGAGCAGCAGCCGGCGCCGCTCCCACCGGACCGACAGCCAGCCGGCCAACGGCGTCAGCGCGGCCAGGGTGAGCATCTTCCCGCTGACGACCCACTCCACCTGCGCCACGCTGGCGGAGAAGTCCCGCATCACGTCCGGCAGCGCGACGGTGAGGATGCCCGAGGGCAGGTCCTCCACGACGGTCGCCGCCAGCACGGCGGCGACGACGAGCCACCGGGCGGGAGGAGGAGCGGGCTGTGTGGATGGATTCGGATGCAAGGAGGGCTCGTGGACATGAGCACCCTACGAGCCCTCTCTGACATCCGAGCCGCCCGACATACGCATACGTGTTGCTGTTGTTCCTACACGGCAATCACAGTCCGAGGGCCGGTTCGCGAGCGCCAACGGCAGCGGGCCGATGCGCGTCAATTCCACGAAGGCAATCTTGTTGTTCCAGTTGTTGCCGGAGAAGTTCTCAAGATGGAGCGTGCCGCCGTGGTGCCAGTAGCCCTGCATGGTGCGGTCCGCCCACAGGTTCTGCGAGGTCGGCAGGAAGCTTGTGATTCCTCAGCACGCGCAGCCGGGGCCCTTCCGACACGTCTTGCTGCACGAGATGCAGGAATCACCACACGGGCACCCTGTCGTACACACCTTGCAACAGGTTCGTGCCGGCGCGGGGGCAGGCGCCGGCACAAACCTCGGAGCGACCGCAGGCGTGGGTCGCCGCGCGTCGGCGGGTTCGGAGGATCGGGTTGACCCAGACTCGCTGGCGCGCAGTGCGTCCAGCTCGTCGGCCGTTGCGAAGATGCCGGAGCAGACCTTCGCGACCAGTCCACCCTCCGCGAGCAACAAACGGGTCATGCTGGACGCGGAGTGGCGCTCCGTGTTGATGGAGATGAAGTCGCCCGCGTGCTGCCCTTGGACGAGCACCAGGAGAGGCGGAATGTCAGCGTCCACAGTGTAGTGGATGACCTTCTCTTCTCCATCGCCCTTGAAGAGGCAGGAAACCTCCTGGCTGTTTCGCCAGCACACAAGAGAGTACTCCCGCGATTCCGTGAGGTTCGGCTCGCTCAAACGGGCCGCTACTCCCAGGGCCTTGCACTGCTTGAACGCCATGAAGAAATCGGGCCGCTTCTCCTCCGCCCACGACGGGAGCCCAATGACCATGGCGACAAGGGTGAGGCAAACGCGGACAGGGCGCATGGGCACTCCTGCGAACGGGGAAGGTCTCTCCAGCATACACCCGTGAGCAGGCCCTGCGGCTCCCCCCAGGGAGTGATGGCGCGCGGTGCCGGAACATGCTGGCCCCCTGCCTGGGAGGGGGCGATCACGTACGACACAACCTGCCGCCTGCCTCCACACCTGACGCAGGTGAACACGTCGAAGTCGAACGTCCTCCTCAGCAACTCGGCCCAGTCCACTCGCGGCGTTCTCTGCTTCATCCGCTCCGTTCTGGCCGCTGCCTCCTTTCCCGCTCTCGCCTCCTCCTCACCTGCTTGGGGGAGCCGGGCCGCAACTTCCGAGTCGCCGTGTGCGGAGCCATCCATTTCCCCACCCGGCAGTTCCTCTTCACCCACCAGCCCAAGAGCGCCTCCACGGCGCTCTTCCTGCCGCTCCTCAAGCGGCTCGTACGACGAGCCAAGCGCACCGGCAGACGCATCGTGCTCGTGCTCGACAACGGGGTGCCCTTCAACTCCCGCCTCGCCCAGATGGCCCTTGAGGCGGCCAGTCCCTACGTGCGTGCCTTCCGGCTGCCGAAGTACACCTCCGAAACCCTCAACTGGATTGAGAACTTCTGGGGCCACCTCAAGAAGACCTACTTCAGCCGGATGCTGACCGAGCAGCGGGAAGCATTCTATCCAGATGCCGTTCGTCTCCTCCGCAGGCTGCGTCGCTCAGGACATCTGCGACACTTGGCGCTTCGAGCACCCCCTGAACGGATTTAATCTCCTTGGCTTAGCGACCCTGCATGGATTCGACCCTGTCAAAGAGGGGCGCCAGCGCGCGTTCCATGGCGTTGGCGGTCGCATCGCCGCTCTGGTTGGTGATGATGAACACCCCCAACTGATACTTCGGCACGAGGTAGAGATAGCATTGCGCGCGAGGCACGCCGCCGTGATGCACGTAGTGGGTGCCCAACTGGCTGCTCTGGCCGATGTTCCAGAAATAGCCAATGCTGAAGTCCTCCGCGAAGCGCACCAGCGGTTTGTGTGACTCTGTCACCGCGGGATGGTTGCTCAACTGCAAGCGCAAGTACTTCACCATCTCCGGCATCGTCGCCTTCAATGCTCCCGCCGCGCCCCAGGGCAGGAGTGGCATCGGCGTGGTGCCGACCGGGTTGTCGCTGTGGTAGCCAGGAGCCAAGCGGTTGGCGTCCTGGGCACGCAGGCGCAGCCACGTATCGTGCATACCGGCTTCCCGCGCCAGGAACTCCGCGAGCAACGACTCGTAGGGAGCCCCGTGGATCTTCTCGAGGGTGTGCGCGACCAACTCGGTGCCGGCGCTCGAGTAAGCATAGTCCTTGCCGAGCGGGCCCTTGATGCTGACGGTGTGCAGGTCCTGCCAGAACTGCGGCTGCCCGTAGTCCGCATAGGCGGCATTGAGCTTTGCCGGGGTGGCATGCGCAGTGAAGTCCCTCAACACCTCATTCACTTGCAGTGGCAACATCCCCGGCATGCCGCTGGTGTGTGTAACCAGATGGCGCAGACGGATCGGCCCGCCGTCTGACTGAAGGTTCGGATAGGCGGACGGCAGATACTTTTGTATCGGGTCGTCGAGGGTCGCCTTGCCTTCGAGGACAGCGTTTGCCAACAGCAGGCCGACGAAGGTCTTGCTGACCGACCCTATCTCATAGAGGGTCGAATCATCGGGCGGATTGGACTTGCCGGTCTCCAGCTCACCCCGATGCAGGATGAACTCCTCGCCGCGATAGACCACTGCGATCGACGTTGCGTGCAGCAGTCGTGACTGCAGCAGGGTCGTCGCGGCTTGGTTCATTGCCGTGGGGATATCGCGGGCGGGTGCAGGGCCCGTCGTCTTGCAAGCGGCCAGCACCAGCATCATTCCAGCAATGGCTACGGAGCGTTTGTTCATCAGGCGCATAAAGGGGATGGGCACTCTCGCACGCCCCCCAGGTCGGAGCCAGACACGCGAGGCCCCCCTCGCGGTAGCACCGGCTCATGCGCATAGCCTGGAAGAAGGACTCCAAGCACCGCAGCGCTGCCGTCATTGGCGCAATTGCTTCCGTCTTCGTCTTCATTGGCGCCATCGGGAACGGGAACGAGAGTTCCTGCAATATTGCGATGATTCGGGCCTCTGCCGAAGAGGGGCGGCAGAAGGTCGCCGAGAGTCGCGCCCATGAAGCGGACATGTCCGCGCGCATTGCTGCAGTGGTCGCGACGTCGGCTCCCCAGGAAGCCGTCGACCTCTGCAACAGCTTCGGGGGACCTCCGGGACATCCCCGAGAAGAGCTGGGCGCCGTGTGGCGAGGCGTACCTGGCCAAGGGCCGCGAGTTGTTGGCCGCCGCGAAGCCGGCCGAGGCCGTACCCCTCCTGGAGAGGGCGAGTGCCCTGGCTCCAAGTAACGCAGACGCGGCGACCATGCTTTCGAGCGTGAGGGAGCTTCGCGGCAAGGAGGACTTCAAGACTCAGGGGCCGGAGGTCTCCGCCAAGCTGGCTCGGGCGTTGGCCCATGCCAAGGCGAAGGAATGGGAAGAGGCGGAGACGGAGCTGAACGACGCTGCCGACGCCACCCTGAAGGCATTCGAGAGCCTCGAGGTCGCCAAAAGTATAGGACGGATAGGAGCGCTGTTGAGGGCGGCGGGCTGGTGAAGAGGGGCCAAGAAGGGCCGCTGGAGGGTGACACGCGGGCTGTGCGCCGGGCCGGAGCAGAGGCTGTGCCGCCCCTCGGGGCACATGCCGGCCCAAGCCGCCCAGCCAGGCGGCAGGCCGCAGGGGCGTGGGCTTCCAGGTCACTGTGGGGGCTTGAGCTCCACACCACGCGCTCTGGGGTGGACCCTGTGCCGGGGCCCGCTTCGCAGGCCGCGAGGGCCATGCCAGGTGCTCCAGAATGGCGCGCCCCCCTCCGGGGGCCGTCAGGTATGCCAGCCCCCTCCTGCGGCCTCCACACCGTGAGCAGGCGAAGACATCCAGCGCGAACGTCCGGCGCAGCAGTCCCGCCCAATCCAATCGCGGCGTGCGCTCCATCGTCGACTCCACCGTCGCAGCCGCAGGCCGGGCCCTCCTCCTCCAGCCCCGGATCCGCCCCCGCTTGAGGGAGCTGTACCGCACGACGCTCGACAAGCCGCAGATTCAATTCGAACGACCTGTGCCTGCATGACGCCAACGGGCAGGGGGGCATCGACCCGTCCACGGGACGGCCCGCCTACAACCCCCTGAACAAGTGGAACAGCGGACCGTTCTCCACCGACACCCAGGGCGGGGCCATGCACCTCACCAGCACGCCCAACACCCTCCAGACGGAGATGGGCCTGGCCGCCGCGGCCACCATCCCCCGGACGACGGGCAACGGCAACGCCACCAACCTCATCTGCTGCGCGCTGTACGGCGTTGAAGGGAAGGGGCGAGAGCATAGAGAGGCAGAGGAGGACCGCTGAAGAGTGCCGGAGAGCCGAGAGCCCCGAGGGTGTGCCCACCGCGCAGCTCTAGAGGGTGCACGCCTGCTCAAGCCGCCCGCCCACCGGACCGCCTGTTTTCAGAGTTACGCCGAGGCTCATGTAACCCAATTACGCGCAAGTGCGTACTGACCTCCGATTCCCCTCTCAGTCCCCATAATCGGAGACACCCACATGGCACCCGCGCCGATCACCAAGAGGCCGCCTCCCCCGCCCCCGCCTCCCCCGCCGCCGCGTCCGCCTCCCCCGCCACAGCGGGTGGTCACCGCGGCCGTCTCCAAGGCCAAGGTGGCGAGCGGGCTGAAGCTCTCCTCCGCGAAGCTGCGAAAGCCCGCCCCGGCCGTCTCCCCGGGCACGAACGCCGATACCTTCACGAGAAGCACACAGGGGGTCGGCGGGGCGAGCGGGCTGAAGCTCTCCGGTTCCGCGAAAGTGGGAAAGGCCACCCAGCCCGTCCCCGGGCGCGGCGTGACGACCGGGGTAACGAAACTCTCCGGTTCCGCGAAAGCGCCAGAGTACACCCCGACCATCTCCCCACTCAGCAGGGGCATCGGTGATGCCTTCACGGCGAGCACGAAGACCTGGGGCACCCTGACGGGCATTGCGGGACTCACGCCCAATCTCCGCAGGGTCCCTCAGGACGTTTTGTCCGCGAATCAGGAGGCTGCCCGCAGTCCTCCGTTCGCCACCTGGCGGGCAGAGGTGGAGAGCAAGCACGGGAAGACCTACTCTGATCTCGACCTGCATCCCAGGTATCACACCAAGACGGGAAACCTGGCCCGTTACGCAAACAAGAACGTTCACCTCTACGTTCAGGAGGGGGGTGCGCGCATGTATAGACTCGACGGCTCACCCAACATGACCGCTAACGAGGTACGCGCAGGCAGGACGGTCAACATCGGCGGCCCGGGCGTCGAGACCGTCGACGGCGAGCAGAAGTTCACGGCCCGAACGGGCTCGGCTCCCCAACTGCCGACGCCTCCCGACAGGGTCAGGGAGATGGTGGAGCGTGGGGGAGCGGCGTTGAACGGCGCGGGGCTCCTCTTCGCGGCGGGCAACGCGCTCACGAATGCGCCTCGCCAGGTGGGCGAAACCGTCGACAGTCTGAAGCGGGGTGACATCGCTGGCGCGGTGAACAACGGCAGCCAGGTCGCGAAGCACGCGGCGAACCTCGTGGCAACGGGCGGTCAGCTCATCGAGGACGCCGGCAAGTACTTGCCCAAGGTGGTGCCACCCGCCGTCGCCAAGGCCGCGGGACGCTTCGTGCCGGGAGCGAACGTGGCCATCGCCGCGCTCGATACCGCGCAGGCCGTCAAGAGCTGGGCCGATCCCAATGCCAGCACTGGGAAGAAGGTGGGCGACACCATCACCGCCGCGGGGTCCATCATCGCGACGATTCCCGGGCTCAACTTCGTGGGCGGCGCGGTCGCCACGGGCTCCAGCCTCCTGACCAGCTGGCTCTTCCCCACTTAGGCACGCATAGGACGAATGGGAGGGGTGTTGAGGGAGTGCTCCCAAACCGATGCCCATGCTTCCTCCTGTGTGAGCGGAAGGATGGACCTGGATGCTCCAGCCAACGGCCGCGTGGAGCTGAACGGCTCGTTCCTGGCGGTGAACGGTCCAGTGTGCCCGCCGGGGCGCGCAAAGTCCGGGACTTCAGTCCGTGACGAGGGGGCTACAGCTGCCGCATATCCCTGGCGTTAATGCCACTCACAGCGGTTGCCGACGCAGCAGAGGAATTGCCCATCGCAGCCCGCTTCGCCATCCGGGCAGTAGGAGCCACATTCGGAGTTGCTGTTGTACACAGAAGTGGAACCGTTGCAGCGGTAGTAGAGGGTGCAGGCTTGAGCAGAGACCTCCGATTCCGCAGAAGGCGCGGGAGCCGGCTCCGACGGAGGGGGGACACCACCGCACGCCATGAGAGTGAATGCCAGGGCTGCCGCTGTTGCCATACGCAGAGTCTTCATGGGGTTCCTCCAGAGTGAAACCCCAACTCAGCAAGAGCTCATCAGATTGTCAATGACGGGAAGGAGAGCGGAGGGCTGAAAAGACGAAGGGCATAACAACGATAGGCGCACGATTGAGGGGGACGAGGGAGAGCAGAGAGAAGTATAGGACGGATAGGAGCCCTGTTGAGGGCGGCAGGCTGGTGAAGAGGGGCCAAGAAGGGCCGCTGGAGGGTGACACGCGGGCTGTGCGTCGGGCCGGAGCAGAGGCTGTGCCGCCCCTCGGGGCACATGCCGGCCCAAGCGGCCCAGCCAAGCGGCAGGCCGCAGGGGGGGCTTCCAGGTCACTGTGGGTGCTTGAGCTCAACACCACGCGCTCTGGGGTGGACCCTGTGCCGGGGCCCGCTTCGCAGGCCGTGAGGGCCATGCCAGGTGCTCCAGAATGGCGCGCCCCCACCGGGGGCCGTCAGCTACGCCAGCACCCGACGCCTGCCGCCACACCTCATGCAGGCCCACACGTCCAGCGCGAACGTCCTGCGTAGCAGCCCCGCCTGGTCCAATCGTGGCGTGCACTCCTTCTTCGGCTCCTCCACCGTCGCGGCAAACGACGGGCTCTTCTCCTCCGGCTCCGCCTTCTCTTGGGGAACGTCCCCCCGCTGGCCCTGGCCCCGGGCCCCACGCCGACAGGCCGTGTCCCCCGGCTGCAACGGGATGCGGAGGCCCAGGTCCTGTTTGCAAATAGGTCGAGGCGGCCCGGTTGTTCTCGGCGCATGGGGCGCAAGGACCTGACCGTTGCCGAGTGGGAGCGGCCTGCTCCCTTGCCGTCACCGCAGAGGCCGCCGGTCGGCCGCCCGACGCGCGACCACCGGAGGATGCTCGACGGCAGGTTCCACCTGCAAGAACGGACCTAGTGCGCCAGCTTGAGCGTCGCGACCCCCGCGACAATCAACGCGACGCCGAGATACCGGGCGAAGGACGTAGGGTCTCCGAAGTACAGCACCCCGACCAGGAACGTTCCGGCGGCACCGATGCCAGTCCAAACGGCGTACGCCGTCCCGATGGGGATGGAGCGCTGCGCGAGCCAGAGCATGAAGCCGCTGCAGCCCATGAACGCGACGGCGATGGCGACCCCGCTCCATCGGGTTCCGGGCTGCTGCGCCACCTTCAGGCCGAACGGCCAGCCAATCTCGAGCAGCCCCGCCAGGGCGAGATAGAACCAACTCATTTTCGCGCTCCTTGGGTTCGGAGGGCGTGTGCCCCATCCCCGTCTTTGCGCAGCACTTCACGGACACCGCGAAGCTCCATGCCGGTTAACGTACCGTCCAGACGGTTCGTTGGCAATATCCGTCACGATGGACTATCAACCGGCTGGACGGTAGGCGGCTCACGGAGGAGGCAAGAGCGCATGCCTGGACCACAACGCGATGCGGCCCGTACCCGGCGCACCCTCTTGAGCACCGCCGCGCGCGTCATCGCCGAGCACGGCGCCGGTGTGAGCTTGGACCTCGTCGCGCGCGAGGCAGACGTCTCCAAGGGGGGACTGCTGCACCACTTCCCCTCTCGCGAGGCGCTCCTGCTAGGCCTCGTCGAGCACCTGGTGGAGGAGTTCGACGCTGCGGTGGCAAGAGCGCTGGACCCGGCGGATACCGCTCCCGGCCGCTTTGCGCGCGCGTGGATACGCTCGATTTTCGAGGACCTCTCCGACAGCAAGCTCGCTCACGAGCGCGCCACCCTCGTGGGCATCCTCGGCACGGTCCCGGAGGTGGTGCGCCGAATCCACGAAGAGGGCGAGCGCTGGAGCCAGCGCCTTGCGCAAGATGGCCTCGACGCCCAACGTGTCGTGCTCATCACTCGAGCGTGTGACGGCGCGACGATGGCCTCGCTCTTCCAACGACAACTCGGCACGCGCGAGCTCACCGAGGAACGAGACCTGTTGCTCGCCCTCACACGCGAAACGGGTCCGCTCGTAGACGTGTCCACCGGAGCCCCACCCCGCCGAGCAGCCCCTGGTGCGAAGCAGCGGACGAGCCGAGGCCAGAAATCGTGAGAGGCGTCCGCTACGGATCTGGACGAGTTCGCCCAGGCGCTCGCGTCGAGTGGGAGGGAGCCCCCGCAGGACTCAGGGGAACGAAATGCCACGGTCCACCTGGCGGATTGCTTTGGGAATCGGAGACCCTGTGAGTAGCCTGACGGTACGCGGAATGGACCGCCTGCGAGGCACTTCATGGAGTCCAACTCCCTCAATCCGGCAAGCCTGCCCTCGGGGACTCTCGTCGGCCGGTGGCGCTTGCTGGAGCCGTGCGGCCGGGGCACCTTCGGCGTCGTCTACCGAGCCGAGAGCGTGGACGGGACTCAGGGCGTCGTGGCCCTCAAGCTGGCCCTGCACCCCGGCGATGCGCGCTTCGTCCGTGAGGCCGAGCTGCTCTCCCGCATCCACCATCCCGCGGTTCCGCGCCTCCTCGACCACGGCCAGTGGCAGCCCCGCGAGGGCGCGTCCTACGCATGGCTCGTCATGGAGTGGATAGAGGGCGCAGCCCTCTATGACTGGGCCGTGGCGCAGCGCCCATCGTCACGGCAGGTGCTCCACCTCCTCGCCCGGCTGGCGCGGGCGTTGGAGGCCACGCATGCCGCAGGCGGCATCCACCGGGACGTGAAGGGCGAGAACATCCGCGTGCGAAGTGCGGACGGCCAGCCCTTCCTCATGGACTTCGGCTCCGGACACTTCCTGGGCGCTTCCACCCTGACGTGGGACTCGTGGCCTCCTGGGACTTCCGCCTACCGCGCTCCCGAGGCCTGGGGCTTCGTGCTGGGCCCCGGCAAGCCTCCCCCCGTCCCGTATGCGCCCGGCCCCGCCGATGACGTCTTCGCCCTGGGTATCACCGCCTACCGGCTCGTCACCGGCAAGTACCCGCCCTCGCCGCATCCACGGGGCGAGGACGCCTGGCTGTGGCACCCGGAGAAGCTGGCGCTCTGGACTGCCAGCACGAGCAACGCCCGCTGCACTCCGCAACTGAGCGCCCTGGTGTCCCGGATGCTCTCGCTGCAACCAGAGGCGCGGGGCCGTGCAGAGGAGGTGGCCGAAGCACTGGAGCGGGCCGCACGGAAGGCGGGGCCAGAAGCGGATGTGCCTCTCTTCACCGGCGAAGAGGCGAAGCCCGCGGGCCTGTTTCCTCCAGTTCAGCGCGTCACGGTGCGGAGCCCCCCTCGTGCGGCGAGGTGGCCCGGGCTTGTGGCGGCCAGCCTCGGTGCCTCCCTGTCCCTGGGCGTGGGAGTGCTGTGGAGCACGCGGTCCTTCGAGCTGCCCGAGCAGCCGCACGTCGCGGAAGGGGAAGAGGCGAAGGATGGCGGCACGATCGCCGCCGGAGACACCGCGCTGACGGCCCCAGTCGCGCCCGAGCGAGCCCCCTCCATGGGGCCGGCCATCCGGGCTGAGTTGCCGCCGAAGCCCTTCCCGGGTCAGCGGAGGCCCGCTGGTAACGGACGATGTCCCGGGAAGGAAATGGTCGCAATCAACGGCGGCTGCTGGGTGAAGTTGTCTGTAGAGCTGAAGGACTGCGAAGGCGCGGACGGCCTTGCATACAAGGGCGAGTGCTACGTGCCCGTTCTGGCACTGCCACGCCCTTCCACCTCAGGGCCCGCGAATCGCGACGACGCTCCATGACTCAGGGGCGCGTCCAGGAGCGAGGCCCGGGCCTCAGTCCCCGCCACGCACCGCCGTGAGCAGCAGGTCGTACTTGCCGCCGAGGAACGTGCGGAAGCCATGCTGGTGCAGATAGCGCCGGTAGAAAGACAGGTCCTTCACCAGCAGGGACAGGTCCGGCTCGCGCAGGTTGCGCACGCGCGCGCCGTAGACCACCTCCCCATCCCGGAAGCGCGAGTTGGGGAAGCCGAGGACGAACGCGGCCCGGGGCTCCACGTGCTCCTGCACCAGCCGTCGCAACAGTGCGTGGTCATCCACCCCGGGGCTCTGCAGCGTCCCCACCGACAGCACCAGGCTGAAGCGCCCCAGTCCCGCCGGCAGCGCATTCAGGTCCGCGAGCACGAACTCATGCCGCGCGTCGGGGAAGCGCGCCCGTGCTTCCGCGAGCGCGCTCGCGCCGTGGTCCACGCCGACGAAGGTGACGTCCGGCATCCCCTCCAGCCAGGCGAAGGCGGCCAGCTCGTCACCCCGGTTGACGCCCAGGTCCAGCACCCGCGCGCCGGCGTCCAGCCTGATGCGCCCGAGCGCCTCCAGCCACGGCAGCAGGAAGCCCGCGTCCTCCAGCTTGCGCACCCGCGCGAACTCCGAGCCCGCGCCGTAGCGCTCCTCCCGCGTGGGCGATTCCACCTCCGCGGAGGACGCTCCGCCCGCGTGCCACGAGGCCTCGGCGCCCAGCCGCTCGAAGGTGAGTGAGATGTGCGTGTCGTCCACCGCGCGCGGGGTGAGCAGCCGGCAGCCGAGCCCCTCCGCCAGGTCGCACCAGCTTCGCAGCGGCCGGTGCACGAGCCCGCCGAGCGGCCCCACGCGCTCCCCCGGATAACAGCCGCGCCCCAGGTCCGGGTCGGGGACTTCGATGCACGCCGTGCCCGCGCCGAGCGCTTCCTTCAGGTGGCGGAGCACGACGACGAGCGGCTCGTCATGGAAGCGGCGAGCCATCAGTCGTCGATGGCCTGGTAGGCCAGCGTCCAGAAGTCACGGAAAGGCCCCGGAGGCTCGGGAGAGTCCATCACCCGCTGGGTCAGCAGGATTCCGACCAGGTCCTCCTGGGGGTCCGACGCCCACGACGTGCCATAGCCGCCATCCCAACCGAACCGTCCAGGCACCAGCGAGACATCATCCCGCCGGGTGACGACGGAGACGCCGAAGCCCCAGCCGGTGTTGTCGAAGAAGCCGGGGAAGAAGCCGGAGACGGCCTTCTGCTCGAGCGTGAGGTGGTCGGTCGTCATCAGCTCGACCGAGGGCCTCGACAGGATGCGCTCGCGCCCGTGCTGTCCCTGGTTCAGCATCATCTGGCCGAAGGCCAGGTAGTCGTCCACCGTGGACACCAGGCCCGCGGCGCCATCCGGGAAGGCGGGCGGCTGGCTCCACTGGCTGTCGCCGACACCATCACTGATGACGAGCGCCCCCGACTCCCCGCCGTCCGCGTAGCAGGTCGCCAGCCGCTCCTGCTTCTCCGGCGGCACGCTGAAGCCGGTGTCCTTCATGCCGAGCGGCTCGAAGATGCGCTCGCGGAGGAACGTCTCCAGCGGCTGGCCGGACACGCGCTCAATCAGCACGCCCAGCAGGTGCGAGCCGGTGTTGTACAGCCACCGCTCCCCCGGCTGGTACATCAGCGGCAGCGTCGCGAACCGGCGGAGCCACTCGTCCGGTGAGTGCGGTGACGCCGGCTTCGGCGGCCCCAGGGAGAGCTGGAGCTCTCGCACGGCCCGCTGGATGGGGTACCGGTCCGGCGGCGCCATCACCGCGCCGAAGCCCAGGCGGAACGTCAGCAAGTCCCTCACGGTGATGGGCCGCTGCGCCGGCACGGTGTCCTCGAGCGACCCATCGATCCGCTTCAGCACCCGGCGGTCGGCCAGCTCGGGCAGCCACCGCTCCACCGGCGCGTCCAGCCACAGCCTGCACTCCTCGACGAGAATCATCGTCGCCACGGCGGTGATGGGCTTGGTCATCGAGGTGATGCGAAAGAGCGTGTCCCGCCGCATCGGCTCGCCACCGAAGGCCTTCTCGCCAATCACGTCGACATGCGCCTCGCCCCGCCGGCCCACGAGCATGACGAGCCCGGGAACCTCACCACGCTCCACGTGCCGGGCCATCACGTCGTGCATGCGGACGAGCCGCGCCCTGGACAGTCCTCCGGTGCTCATCGTCCGCTCCCTTCGTGAAAGCCAGGCTGCTCTCCAGGCGGCCCGGCGGAGTCCGCATCATGCACGGCCCCGTGGGCGGTTGGCCGGTAACAATTGGCTGTTCTGCTCTGTCGTAAACCACGCTCTTCAGCCGCTCCCCCACTCCAGTCCGTGACGGCGCCCGCGTCCGTCGGCTTTCCTGCCCCTCATGAGCACACACATCGTCGACAACCCGTTCACTGGCGACGTCGCAGCGTCCGTCGAGCCCACCTCTCCCGCCCAGCTCGACGCCGTGCTGGAGCGCGCCCGGAGCGCCGCGAAGGCCCTGCGCGCCATGAGCGTGGAGGCGCGCGTGAAGCTGGTGCTCCGCGCCTGCGAGGTGATGGAGAAGAACACCGACGCCATTGCCCGCGACATCACCCGGCAGATGGGCAAGCCGCTGTCCCAGGCCCGGGGCGAGGTGGGCGGCATGGCCGGCCGGCTGCGCCACATGGCCTCCATCGCCGCCGAGTCGCTCGCGGACATCGTCCTGCCGCCCAAGGACAACTTCGAGCGCCGCATCGCGAAGGAGCCGCTGGGCGTGGTGCTGGACCTGCCCGCGTGGAACTACCCGCTGCTCACCGCGGTGAATGCCGTGGCCCCCGCCGTGCTGGCGGGAAACGCCGTCGTCCTCAAGCACTCCCCGCGCACCCCGCTGTGCGGCGAGCACTTCGCCCGCGCCTTCGCGGAGGCCGGCGCGCCCGAGGGCACCGTGCAGGCCATCTTCCTGGACTACCCGGGCACGGAGAAGCTCGTCGGGGACGCGCGCATCGACCACGTGCTCTTCACCGGCTCGGTGCTGGGCGGGCACAAGATGCAGGCGGCCGCGAAGGAGCGCTTCCTGCACATCGGCCTGGAGCTGGGAGGCAATGACCCGGCCTACGTCGCGCCAGACTGCGACTTCGACAAGACGGTGGAGAACATCGTCGACGGCGCCATGTACAACGCCGGGCAGAGCTGCTGCGCCGTGGAGCGCGTGTACGTACACAAGTCCCTCTACGAGCGCTTCGTGGACGCCGTGGAGCCGCTGGTGCGCGCGTACATGATGGGCGACCCGGAGTCCGACAAGACGAATCTCGGCCCCATCGCCCAGCCGTGGCACCCGGCGGAGCTGCAGGCCTTCGTCCAGGACGCCACCAGCCGGGGGGCGAAGCTCGTCCACGGCGGCAAGGCGGTCCAGGTGAACGGGAAGGGACGCTTCTTCGAGCCCACGCTCCTGCGCGACGTGAGCGCGGACGCGCGGGTGATGGCCGAGGAGTCCTTCGGGCCGCTGCTGCCGATTGCGCCCGTCGCGTCGGATGAGGAGGCGCTGGCCCGGATGAACGCCTCGCGCCTGGGCCTCACCGCGAGCGTGTGGACGTCCGACCGCGAGCGCGCCGACCGGCTCGCCCGCCAGTTGGAGGCCGGCACCGTCTACATGAACCGCTGCGACTCGCTGGACCCGGCGCTGCCTTGGAGCGGCGTGAAGGACTCCGGGCGAGGGGTGACGCTGAGCGCGCTCGGCTTCGACTCGCTGACGCGCCCGAAGGCCCTGCACTACCGGCTGCGCTTCTGAGCCTGCCCGGACGCGGCGTGGGCGCCGGCTTCACCGGCCGGCGCCTTGAGCAGGGTGTCCCGCGGGTGTCAGGCTGAGGGGACGATGAACGTGTAGGGACGCCACCGTCCCGAGGTCTCCCATGCTGCCCGCTTCTGACTGGCGTCCCCACGCGCTCGATGGCGCCCTGCTCTGGTTCCACCGGAAGACGGGGACGAACCTCCGCTTCGACGGCCCCGGCACCCGGCACCTGCGCCGCAGGGCGCCTCGGTTGGCGCTGTTCGGCATCACCAACGCGTGCAACCTCGCTTGTGGCTTCTGCTCGCGGGACCTCCAGGCGCGCAGTGACTGGACGGTGGACTCGGCGTTCGACGTGCTCTCGGGACTGGCCCGCGCGGGCACGCTGGAGGTGGCCTTCGGCGGTGGCGAGCCGCTGGCGTTCCGGGGCTTCGATGAGCTGGTCCGCCGGCTCGCGACGGAGACGAAGCTCGCCGTGCACATCACCACCAATGGCACGCTGCTGAGCGACGAGCGGCTGGCGCGGCTGACGCCGTACCTCGGCGAGGTCCGCGTGTCGCTCTATGACGACAACGCGTGGGAGGAGACGGTCCAGCGCCTGGCCCGGTCGGGGCAGACCTTCGGCGTGAACATCCTCGCCACCCCGGAGCGGCTGGATGCGCTGCCTGCCATGCTGGACACGCTGGCCGGGCTTGGCTGCCGCGACGCCGCCGTGCTGCGCTACGTGGGGAATGACGCACGCCTCCAGCTCCGCGCGGAGGATGAGGCGCGGCTCACGGCGGTGATTGCCGCGAGCCCCATCCGCACGCGGCTGTCGGTGTGCTTCGGCGACGCGCTGGTGGAGGTGCCCCGGCTGTTCGGCGGCGACTGCGGCGCGGGGCTGGACTTCGTCACCCTCACCTCGGACCGGAAGCTGAAGGCGTGCTCCTTCCAGGGCGGGGGAATCCCGGTGGCCTCGGCGGAGGACGTGCTCGCGAGCTGGGCTGGGCGGCAGGAGGTGCTATCCGCTGCCTCGCCGCTGAAGGGCTGCGCTCGGGCAGGTATTGCGCGAGGTGACAGGCTGCCCGACGGCGTTCGCCTGTGGCGGGGCTTCTCCGGCAACAACAGCGGCGACTGCGTCCTGGTGGGGCGCTTCGAGACGACCCAGGAGGCCACGGACTTCGTCGAGGCGCTGCTTCCCGGCTTCGCCCGCGCACAGGCCTACTCGGCACACTGGGAGGCCCTGCTCACCGCCGAGGGCATCCAGATCGGCGAAGACGCGTCGTCGCCGGACTCCATCACCGCCATCGGCCGCACGGTGCTGATCCACACGGGCATGACGGTGGGGGACGACTTCGCCGCGCTGCGACACCTGTTGTGGAAGCGCGGAGGGCGCGTCGTTCACTCGGTCATCAATGGTCGCGACGGCCACATGCTCGCGGTGGGCTTCGGGGCGAAGGCGGAGTCGTCGCTCGAGCGCGTGGAGGCTGCGCTGGCCGTCGAGGAGCTCGGGACCTTCGTCCGACAGGGGCCCCACCTGTTCGGGCTCGTCGACTTCAGAGAGACGGGTGTGACCATCAATCCACTGCCGACGCCGAGGCGGGTGGCCCGATTGGGGGACCTGGCCCGGGAACATGGCGCGGTGCTCGCTGCGGAGATGGTGAAGCAGCTCAAGGAGGATGACCGCTTCGAGCAACACCTTCCCTTCCAGCCGCCGTCCTCGAGCCCGGAGCGCCTGTGGATCTCCTTCGACAAGCTGGAGTCCGCCGAGCGGTTCGCGCGGAGCCTGGGCGGCGCGTTCAGCGTGGCGGGCCCGGATGTCCTGGTCGAGGCGGACCACATCGGCTCCAGGCTGGGGCTCATCGCCCAGCGCCATGGAGGCATCAGCAAGGTCCTCACCAGCAAGCGTGTCACCGTGTTGGTCACGTTCGGAGAGGCGGACCTGGAGCCCGCGGAGCTCGCATCGCGCCTGCGGCCCTACCTGCGGCCCGAGGACCGGGTGGAAACCAGCGGGTCGCGCCGCTGGAGCACCCTGCACGTCGACACCCTGGAGCCGCTGCGGGTGATGCCCGCCGTCGTCGAGCGGGGGAAGCTGCTCGGCATGAGGACCCTTGTGGAGGTGGAGGCGGCGGACCCGCTGATGGAGGCCCTGCAGCGCATCCGCCAGGAGCTGGAGTCGGAGCTCAAGCGGCGCTAGCCGCGCGCCAGCTCCACCGCGAGCCGGGGCAGCACGTCTCCGGCGCGCGCCTCCACGCGCACGTCCGCCAGCTCCACGCCCCGGCACTCGCCGATGTTGAGGATGGCGATGGGCATGCGCCGCTCCGACGCGCGCACCAGGAAGCGGTAGCCGGAGAAGATGGCCAGCGACGAGCCCACCACCAGCAGCGCGTCGCCCTCCTCCACCAGCGAGAAGGCCGCCTCCACCGTGGGCGCCGGCACGTTGTCGCCGAAGAACACCACGTCCGGCTTCAGCGTCCCGCCGCAGGCGAGGCACTCCGGGACGTGGAAGGACTGGAGCACTTCCGAGGACAGCTCCGCGTCACCGTCCGGCCTCAGCTCCAGCACGTGGTGCTCGAAGCCGGGGTTGAGCGCGAGCAGCCGCTCCTGCAGCTCCACCCGCGCCTCCTGCGCGCCGCAGTCCAGGCAGCGCACCCGCGCGAGCGCGCCGTGCAGCTCGATGACTCGCGAGCTACCCGCTGCGTGGTGCAGCCGGTCCACGTTCTGGGTGATGAGCCCCGGCACCAGGCCGTCGCGCTCCATCGCCACCAGCGCGTGGTGCGCGGCATTGGGCCTGGCCTGCGAGAAGCGAGGCCAGCCGAGCAGGCTCCGCGCCCAGTAGCGCGCGCGAATCTCCGGGCGGTTGAGGAACTCGCGGTGCTGGATGGGATTCCGGGCCCGTGCCCGCGTCCCCGGCCCGCGGTAGTCCGGGATGCCCGACTCGGTGCTGCAGCCGGCGCCTGTCAGCACCGTAATCCGGCGGCCACGCAGCACGGAGGCCAGGGCGTCCACGGCCCCGGTTGCTTCGGGGGCAGGCAGGGCGTCGAGCGGAGAGGTCATCGCGGCCTACATATAATGATGCGGGCCTGGCGCCGCTGGAGACGCGCACTCCCGACACCCATGTACGCCAGTGTCGTCAGGGAGGGCGGGCGGACAGGCGCCGCAGGAAGGTGGGCGCGACGAGGAAGACGAGCAGCAGGCGTCCCACCTGCACGGCGAGCACCAGCGACAGCGTGGCACGCGTGCCCAGCGCAATCGCGAGCAGCGAGTCGGCGCCGCCGGGTGAGGTGGCGAAGTAGGTGGTGAGCAGGTCCACCCCGCTCGCGGCCGACCAGCCCCACGCGAGCAGCAGGCAGCCACCCACCATGGCCAGCGCGGCCATCACGGCGACGAGTGCCACGCGCCGCAGCTCGTGCACGGCCGCGGCGTCGAACTGGCTGCCCACGCGCGCGCCGAGCACCCACAGCGCCAGCGGCAACACGCCCGGAGGCCACGCCCCCACCGGCACGCCCATCGCCGTGAGTGGAATGCCCAGCAGCACGGGCCCGAGGAAGATGCCCGCCGGCAGCTTCAGCCGGGCGCCGAGCCAGCCTCCAACGAGCGCCACCAGTGCCGTCGTCCCCCACGCGAGCCACGGGGGCGGTGCGCCGGGCAGCGCCGCCGCGCTGGCGACCCGCACGTCCGGCGAGTCCCCCACCCACCGCCCCACCAGCACGGCAACGAGGATGACGACGCTCAACCGCACGTACTGGAAGAGCGTCACCAGCCGTGAGTCGGTGCCCAGTTCCTCGCTCAGCGCAATCATCGCCGAGGCGCCACCGGGCATCAGGCCCAGCGTGGCGGTGCGCGCATCCAGGTGGCCCAGCCGCGCGCAGATGAGCGCCACACCCTGGGCCACGGCCACCACGCCCACCACGGCGCCGAGCGCGACGTGCCAGTGCTCGGCGAGCGCGGCCCAGGCCTCCGGCCGGAAGGAGGAGCACAGCGCGCCGCCCAGCACGGCCTGCGCCACCACCAGCAGGGGGCGCGGCACCGGCACGTGGACGGACAGCGAGAGCGCGCCGGCAATCGACACCAGCATCGCGCCCAGCAGGGCGCCCGCGGGCAGGTGGGCAGCCTCGGCCAGCGCGGCGCCGAGCAGCGACGCCACCGTGACGGCCGCCACGCGCCCGCGCGACGGGCCCGGCGCTCCAGAGTCCTTCGTCATGACAGCCGCGAAGGTAACAGCAGCGGACCTCCGCCGCGCGGGAGCGTGGGTCCGCGCACGCGGTGTCTGGGACCGGAGCACCGGAGCGTGCTACACGCCCGCCTCATGCTGCGCTGGCAATGGAAGAGCTTCCGGGAGCTGACCCTCGACGAGCTGTACGCCCTGCTCGCCCTGCGGCAGGAGGTGTTCGTGGTGGAGCAGCGCTCCATCTACCAGGACGTGGACGGGCTGGACGCCGCGTCCCTCCACCTGCTCGCCCATGACGACGCGGACGGCGTCCCCTTCCTCGCCGCCTACCTGCGCATCCTGCCCCCCGACGTGAAGTTCCCCGGCGCGAGCAGCCTGGGCCGGGTGGTGACGTCCCCCAGGGCACGCGGGCGCGGCCTCGGACGCGAGCTCGTGGAGCGGGGCATTGCAAGGCTCGACGCCGACTTCCCCACGGTGCCCATCCGCATCTCCGCCCAGCACTACCTCCAGCGCTTCTACGAGAGCACCGGCTTCCACGCCGAGGGGGACGTCTACGACGAGGACGGCATCCCCCACATCGAGATGGTCCGCCCCCAACGCCGCTCACGGTGAGACATATCGTCCGTGCGGACGTTGATGACGCACGTGGGCGGGCTTCCGGCGCTCCGTGCGGCTCGGGCTACACTTCCGTCACGGTCCGGGCGCGGGAGCCTCGGCGGAGGAGCGTGTTGGAAGTGCGTCATGGCCTCGCGATGGGAGCGCTGCTCGCGTTCCTCGTCTCATCCCAGGTGGCCTGCGTGGTGGGCCCCCGCTTCACCCGGTGCCCGGGCGAGGGCGGCCGCCCGTGGGTGCAGCTGGACAGCGACCACTTCACGCTCCAGACGGACCTGCCCTCCGACGAGGCGCGCAAGGCCATGGTGCAGCTGGAGCGCACGCGCGTCGCCATGCTCGCGGCCATGTGGCCCCACGTGCTGGGCCAGCCGATGCAGAAGCTCCAGGTCTACGTGCTCCGCGACGTGGGCGAGTTCGAGGGGCTCTACCCCCGGCGCGTGCGGGCCTTCTTCTTCAAGGGGGAGAGCGAGGCGCTCATCGTCCTGCCGGGCACTCCGGACTCGTGGGAGCGGCGCTTCTCGGGGCGCTCGGAGGCCTCGTCCTCGCGGCTGAACCACGAGCTGGCGCACCACCTCAGCACCTACGCCCTCGCCCGCCAGCCCCGCTGGCTGTCGGAGGGCCTGGCCGAGTACCTGGAGCTGCTGCGCCTGTCCGAGGATGGGACGACGGCCATCGTCGGCGGGCCGCACCTGGAGGCCCTCCATGAGGTGGTGTGGCGGCTGCGCTGGGTCGAGGCGAAGCTCGACAAGAGCACCCGGCGCAGACAGCCTGTGCCCTGGACGACGAGCCGGCTGTTCGCCTGGAACCGCGCCGAGGAACAATCCGTGGCCGAGGACGAGCGGGACCAGCTCGTCGCGGCGATGTACGCGGGGAGCTGGCTCATGGTGCACTGGCTCGTCAACGCCCGGCCCCAGGAGTTCGCCGCGTACCAGGCCCTGCTCGCGCAAGGCGTCGAGCCCGACGTGGCCCTGCGGCGCGCGCTGCCCGAGCTGGAGACCCAGGTGCTGGACAAGCTGCTGCTGGAGTACGTCCGCAAGCGCTCCTTCCCGGAGCGCACGGTGAAGGTGCCTCCGGTGGGCACCAGCTACGTGGAGCAGGTGCTCGACGACGCGGAGGTGCACGCCATCCGCGCGAAGCTGGCCGCGCTGGCCGCCAACATGGCCCCCCGGGAGCCCTTCATCCAGAACCGCAAGAAGCTGATGAAGGACGAGCTGGACGAGGCGCTGCGGCTGGACCCGAAGAGCCTGCTGGCCCTGTCCACGAAGCTGTGGAGTGCGCCCGAGGGCGAGCGGCCCGCCATTGCCCGCGCCGCGGTGGAGGCCTGGCCCGACGAGAGCGAGGCGTGGCTGCTGCTCGCCACCGCCCTGGGCTCGGAGCCCGAGGCCCGGGTGGAGCGCGAGGCGGCCTACAAGAAGGCCCTCGAATTGGAGCCGCGCAATGCCTACGCGGCGACGGGCCTGGCGTGGCAGCTCGTCACGCAGGGCCGCATCGAGGAGGCACTCCCCCTGGCGCAGTGGGCCGTCACGCTGACGCCGTGGAGCACCTACGCGCTGGACACATACGCCATGGCGCTCGCGGGCAGCGGCGCGTGCGAGGAGGCCGTCCAGACGGAGCAGCGCGCCCTCGAGCTCATCCAGGAGGAGGGCAACCCGGAGGTGGAGCGGGTGCTGACGGAGCGGCTGGCGGGGCTCACCGACGGGACGCTCTGCGCGAAGGCCGCGCCCGCGCCGTGAGCCGCTACTGCTTGCGCAGGCGGACGCGCTTCACCTTGTGGTCCGGCCCCTTGGTGAGAATCAGCCGGGCCCGCGAGCGCGTGGGCGCGATGTTCTGCGCCAGGTTGGGCCCGTTGATTTCGGCCCACACCGACTCGGCCATGGCCACGGCCTGCTCGTGGGTGAGCTCGGAGAAGCGGCGGAAGTAGCTGCGCTCGTCGCGGAACGCCGTCTGCTGCAGCTGGAGGAAGCGGTTGACGTACCAGTGGCGGATGTCGTGCTCGCTGGCGTCCACGTAGATGGAGAAGTCGAAGAAGTCGGACAGGAACGTGCCCGGCATCCGCTTGCCCTCCACCGGCCCGGACTGCAGGACGTTGAGTCCCTCCAGGATGAGGATGTCCGGCTGGCGGATGACCTTCGCCTCCTCGGGCACCACGTCGTAGACGAGGTGCGAGTACACCGGCGCCGTCACCTCCGGGCGCCCGGCCTTGAGCTCCGCGAGAAAGCGCACCAGGCCGCGCCGGTCATAGCTCTCCGGGAAGCCCTTGCGCTTCATCAGCCCGCGCTCGGTGAGGATGCGGTTGGGGAACAGGAAGCCGTCCGTCGTCACCAGCTCCACGCGCGGGTGGTCCGGCCAGCGCCCCAGCAGGGCCTGGAGGATGCGGGCCGTCGTGCTCTTGCCCACCGCCACGCTCCCGGCGATGGCGATGATGAACGGCACCTTCCGGGCATGGCCTCCGAGGAACGCCTGCTGCTCCGCCCACAGCCGCTGCGCCGCGGCCACCTGGAGGTTGAGCAGCCGGGAGAGCGGCAGGTAGACGTCCACCACCTCCTCCATATCCAGCTGCTCGCCCAGGCCCCGGAGCCCGTCGACCTCCGCCTCGGAGAGCGGCAGCGGCGTCGAGGCACGCAGGGCCCGCCACGCCTCACGCTCCAGGTCGATGAACATGGAAGCAGCCGTGCTGCCGGGTGCGGACATGAAGTGCTCCTCCAGGAGGATGGACACCGCGTCCGTCGCCTACCACAGCCCGGGCCCTCGCGCGCGGGCCTTCAGCCCTCCGTGGCCGGGTCCCAGCCGTAGAACCGCTTCAGCTCCTCATAGAGGCCAGGAGTCTTCTCCCGCATCTGCCGGGGCTTCTCGAAGAAGGACTCGGTGGCCACGGCGAAGAACTCCGCCTCGTTGAGCCCGCCGTAGTCGTCCAGCACCTGCCGCTCCTGGCGCTGCCCGTCCTGGAGCTTGCGGAAGTGCTCGCTCATCACCGAGCCCCACGCCTGGTAGTGCGAGTACCGCCGCAGCTCCGGCGTCCCGTCGAAGGCGCCGTCCGCCCGGTCCAGCACGTGCGCGAACTCGTGGGTGGCGGTGTCGTGTCCGTCCGCCGGGTTGCGCAGCCCCGCCACCACCGCCTCCCAGGAGAGGATGACGCTGCCCCAGTGCTTCGCCTCCCCCAGCACCGCGCCGGTGCGGTCCGGCAGCTTGAAGGCGGCGGGATAGACGATGACCTCCCGCAGGGCGTCGTAATACGCCAGGTCCAGGTGCAGGACGAGCTGCACCGCCGAGGCGGACACCACCACGCGAATCTCGTCGGTGATGGTGAGCCCGCCCGCTCCGACGAACTCCTTCTCCCAGGCGAAGACCTTGAGCTTGTCGAGGAAGGGCGTCTTCAGCTCCGGAGACAGCGTGCGGAAGAAGGGCACCCGCGCGTCCAGGTAGCCCAGCCAGGCCTCCGGGAAGGGGTTGCGCTGAAGGCGTCGGCGCCGGAGCTGGCGGAAGAGCGAAATCATTCACATGGCATAGCAGATGCCCGCCGGGCTCGCGTCTGGAGGTAGGGTTGCGCCCGTGGGCCCGGGCCGGAGGCCCCCTGGAAGACGGCACGGACGTGGCACGAGCAATGAGCGGACGAGTGGTGAAGTGGTGTGCGGCGCTGGTGATGGGCCTGGTGGCGCGGGGCGCAGAGGCCCAGGAGCCGGGGCGCGTGGTGGACGAGGTCGTGGTGCGCGGCCCGGAGAAGACGAAGCCGGAGACGGTGCAGGCGTACTCGCGGGTGGACGCGGGCGACGCCATCACCGACGACGACCTGACCCGAATCGAGCGGCGCCTGGTGGCCACGGGCCTCTTTCAAGAGGTGCGCGTCACCACCGAGCCCACGGGCACGGGCGGGGTGCGCGTCATCCTCGAAGTGGAGGACAAGGCGTCCTGGGTGGTGGCGCCCACCTTCGCGCTGTCGTCGTCCAACATCGGCGGCGGCGTGCTGTACGCGGAGAACAACCTGTGGGGCCGCAGCAAGAAGTTCGGAGCGGCGGCGCAGGTGAGCACGGCGGAGAGCGGCGTGTTCGCCGGCTACCTGGACCCGAACCTCTTCGGCCTGCCGCAGCTGCGCTTCAGCCTGGAGGGACAGCTGCGCAGTGACCGCGTGGACGAGTACCTGTCCGGAGCGAGCCAGGAGGACCCGGAGGTGGTGCGCCGCACGCGCCTCAACTCGGCGTCCATCAGCGGCGAGCTGGGGGTGATGCTCTTCGAGCGCGTGCGCGCGGCGGCGAAGTACCGGCTGATGAGCATCGACGCGAAGTCGCCCAGCGACGACGAGGAGGTCACCACGCAGGCCTTCTCGACGGGCCCCTCGCAGCGGGACACCTCGCTGCGGCTGATGGTGGGCGTGGACACGCGGCAGAACCTGCATGCCGTCATGGAGGGCCTCAACATCGAGGCCTCGTACGAGGTGTCCACCCCCGGCGTGTGGAGCGAGTTCACCTACCGGCGCTTCGGGCTGCTGTACCGGCACGGCCTGCGGCTGATGGGCGAGCACAACCTGGTGCTGCGGGGCGAGGCCGCCGCCGGCATGGACCTGCCCTTCCACCAGGAGCTGGTGCTGGGCGGCAACTCGCTGCGCGGCTTCCTCCACCGCCAGTTCCGCGGCGACACGCGGCTGTCCTTCACCGCCGAGTACCACTTCCCCCTCTTCACCGTCCGCCAGCTGTCCTTCCGGGGCGTGGCCTTCTCCGACTCAGGGCTGATGCTGTGGCGCGACATCCCCGAGGACCGCGAGCTGCGCGACGTGAATGGGCGCGTGGTGCGCGGCTTCCTCCCGGACGCGGAGGAGGGGCTGGACGGCGCCACGGTGGCGCAGGGGGTGGGCGCGGGGCTGCGCCTGTACCTGCGCAACGTCGTCCTCCCGCTGGTGGGCGTGGATGTGGCCTACGGCGTCAACTCGGGCGAGTTCCGCTTCTACCTCGTCGCGGGCGTGAATCCGACCTGAGCGCGCCGGGCCCTCGGTGGGTGGCCCCGTCCGGGGCACCTGTCAGCTGGGACTCCGGCCCGGCGTCAGGTGCCTCGCGCACCGGGCCCTGCTGCTTCACCTGTCGGGCTTTGGGTACGCTGCAGGGCCCCTTGCTCGCGAGCCACCGTCATGTCCCAGGAACGCTTCACGACCAGCCGCGAGGTGTACCACCGCATCCGCTGGGACCCGCGGCTCGATGCCCGTGAGTTCGTCATCGGCTACGACGCCCACCTCGAAGCGCTGGAGGAGATGCCCTTCGAGGCCTTCGTCCCCGATGGGGAGATTCCCTGGCACCGCGTCTGGTACTTCAAGCGCGGCCGCCAGGTGGTGTGGGACCGCAAGCAGCGCCTCGACCTGCTCGACTCCCTCACCCCGTCCGCCGAGGAGCCCGCCCCCGTGGCGGCTCCCGCGCGGGCGGACGTGGCACCAGCGCCCAGGGCCGCGCCCGCTGCCTCGCGAGAAGCCTCCGGCTTCACCCCGCTGCCGGCGTACCGGTTCGATGCGCGGACCTCCACGTGGGTGGAGTCCTCCGCCCAGGCCGATGACACCCGCCCGCGCCCCTCGCCCGAGCAGCTCACGCTCGTCACCTTCAACGTGCTGTTCGACCTGCACGACGCGGAGAAGCTGGCCACGGAGCGACGGACGCCCGCCACGCTCGCGCAGCTCCAGACGCTGGACGCGGACCTCATCGCCCTGCAGGAAGTCACCGCGCCCTTCCTCCAGGCGCTGCTCGCGGAGCCGTGGGTGCGTGAGGGCTACTGGCTCTCCGAAGGTCCGGGCGCCGCCACCGTGACGCCTTATGGACAGGTGCTCCTGTCCCGCGTCCCGTTCGCCACGCTGTGCCAGCGCGTCTTCACCCGGGACAAGCGCATCATCGCGGCCCGGCTCGCCGTGGCGGGCCACCCGCTGTGGGTGGCCACGCAGCACCTGACGAGCAACCACGCACCCTCCGGCGGCAACGCGCGGGCCTCCCAGGTCCGGACGCTCGTCGAGTGGGCACGCACGTTGGGGACGCAAGCAGAGGAAGGCGCGCCGGACGTGGTGCTGGCGGGTGACTTCAACTTCGGCGACGGCGAGCCCGAGGCCGACGCCTTCGCCGACGCGGGCTTCGTGGACGCCTGGCCCACGCTGCGACCCGGAGAGGGCGGCGAGACGTACGACCCCGCCCTCAACGCGCTGGCGGCGACCACCACCACCTCGGGCCGGCGGCAGCGGCTGGACCGGGTGCTGGTGTGCTCACCGTCCGGGAGGCTCACCGCGCAGGCCGTGGAGCTGTTTGGCGAGGCGCCCCTGAAGGGGCCTCCCGCGCCCACTGGAGCGGCCCTCTTCCTGTCCGACCACTTCGGCCTGCGCTGCGTCCTGCGCCGGGGCGACGTCCCCCAGGAGCCCGCGCCCTCCCGCCCCCGCGCGGCCCGGCTCGTCCACCACACGGCGGTGGTGCTCATCCCGCCCGACGAGGTGTGGGAGCCCATCCAGGCCCTGCGGCGGAAGCACGACGCGAAGTTCACCCGGTGGATGCCGCACGTCACGCTCCTCTACCCCTTCCTCCCCGAGGAGTCCTTCGACGAGGTCGAGGCGCTGCTCACCGAGGCGCTTCGCGACGTGAAGCCCTTCCAGGTGACGCTCTCCGGCTTCCACCACTTCGAGCACCGCGCCAACGTGACGGCGTGGCTCCGCCCGGAGGACAAGCCGTACGGAGCACTCCAGGCCCTGCACGCGAAGCTCGAGCAGGCCCTGCCCGAGTGCGACGACCAGGGCCACAAGTCCGCGCGCGGCTTCACGCCGCACCTCTCCGTCGGCCAGCTTCCCCGCGCCAGCGCCACCGACCTCGCGCGCACGCTGTCCGCATGGGAGAAGCACTGGCGTCCGCTCACCTTCGAGGCACGCGAGGTGTGCATCATCCGCAGGAAGGGGGACACGCCGTTCGAGGTCGTCCGGCGCATTCCCCTCGCGGGCAAGCAGCCCAGAAGCGCCCCCACCCCCGAGGACGCCCGAGCGACTGACACCCTCCTCCACGCCGCCCTGGCCCGCCACGGCGCCGCGGCGGCCCCCGAAGCCCGCGCCGCGCGCACGGCGGCGGTGGAGCAACTCCAGGCCCTCTGCACGCGTGTCGGCGCGGAGCTCCACCCGTATGGCTCGTACCTCCTGGGAACGGACGGCGCGGGCAGTGACGTGGATGCGGTGGCCATCGGCCCCGCGAGCCTGTTGCGCGAGGACTTCGCACGAGCGCTCATCCAGGAAGCAGGCCCCGCGTCCGCGCGCTTCGTGGCGGACGCCGCCATTCCGCTGGTGAAGCTCTCCCTCGGAGGCGTGAGCATCGACCTCTCCTATGCCAGCCGTCCCGAGGGCGTGGACCCCTGCCCTCCCGAGACGCTGCTGGCGCTGCACTCCGAGCGGCTCGACGTCCCGGGCCTCCGCTCCGTCCTCGGGCTGGCGGACACGCGGGGCCTGCTCGACGCGCTGGAGCACGCGGGAGCAGCCCCCGAGCGCTTCCGCACCCTGCTGCGCGCGGTGAAGGCCTGGGCGAAGGCCCGCGGCCTCTACTCCCACGCGCTGGGCTACCTGGGCGGCCTGTCCTGGTCCATCCTGGCCGCCTGGGCCTGCACGCGGATGAGCGAACAGGACGCCGGCTCGGACGCGGCGCTGCTCGCGCGCTTCTTCGAGACGTTCTCCACCTGGCGCTGGCCCCAGCCGGTGACGCTCACCCCGGAGACGGCGCGCTACAGCCCGGATGGCAAGCGGGACCTCCTGCCCATCCTCGCGCCCGCGGCGCCCCCCCGGAACACCGCGCGCAACATCTCGCGCTCCACCTCCCGCACGCTGCGCGACGAGCTGACCCGGGCCCGCGAGGTGGTCGCCTCCGCGCGCGCCCAGGGCACCGCGGAGTCCTGGGAAGCCCTCTTCGAGCCGCTGGACCGGACGTACAAGCCACCCGCCCGGCTGGTGCTGGCCATCGACGCGCCGTCGCCCGAGGCGCGTGAGGCGGCCGCTGGCTGGGTGCTCGGGCATCTCACCGCCCTGCTGTTCCGGCTGGAGGGAGACCGCCGCCTCTTCATGCGGCCCCTGCCCTCCCCTGGCCCCCATGCGCCCTTCGCCCTCGGGCTGGAGACGCGGAACGCCGGACACGGAGAGGTCGTCCTGCGCCGGTATGGCTTCCTCTTCGAGGCGGTGGAGGACTTCCGCACCTCGTTCCACGAGTGGAACCACCGTCCCGAGGGCACCTCGCTCCGGGTGGACCTGGTGGAGGACTGACGTCCCTCAGCCGCGCGCCATCACCGTCTGCTCCAGCAGCCGCAGTGACACGCGCAGGTCCGACGAGGCCTCGGCGGGCAGCGCGCTCCGGGCCCGCGCCAGGCGTCGCCGTGCGGCCTCCAGCGCCACCTCCGCCTCGCGGCTGCCGGGCACGCCCGTCCGCGCCACCGCGGCCTCCACGCTGGCCCGCAGCATGGACGTCAGTCCGCGCAGGCTCGGGTCCGCCCGAAGCTCGGCGGAGGACTCCAGGGCGGCGAGCCCCTCACGCGCCGCGAGCACGTTGCCCAGCGCGGCCTGCGCCGCGGCCAGGTGCGCGGAGAAGCGGAGCGTGTGCCAGCGCGACACCCGCTCCAGCATGCCAATGGCCTCCATCAGGACGAACTGGGCCAGCTCCGGCCGGCCTCGCACCAGCAGCGCGCGTCCCTGCTCGCCCAGCGCAACACCCTCCAGCAGCCGCATGCCGAGCTGCCGCCCGGTGCGCGCCACTGCCTCCAGGTGCTCACAGGCCCGCGCCGCCTCGCCGCGCTCCAGCAGGAAGCAGCCCAGGTTGAGGCGGGCCAGGGCGTGGGTCTTCCGGTTGCCCTCCCGGGTACTCTTCGCCATCGCCTCGTCCAGCAGGGCCAGCGCCTTGTCCAGGTCCCCGGCCTCGCCGGATGCGAGCGCGCCGTTGACGAGCAAGCAGCTCTCGCACGTGGTGTCCTCCACCGCGAGGAACAGCTCCAGCGCGGGGCCCAGGTGCTCCACCGGCCCGCGCCCGGTGCCCTCTCCGGACAGCGCCGCTTCACGCTCGCTCGAGCCCTTCATGGGAAGCGCCCGCGGTCAGGGCCGCATGCGTTGGCGGCGTCACACGCGCCCCCTTCCGAACCGCAAGCCTTTGCTGACATTTGCTCCCCCCAAGACAATTACTGACAATTTCCAAGAAATATCACCAGAGTCGGAAATGCATCCCCATGGCCCTGGAGGCGGGTAGGCCTGTAATGCAGGGGACGAATGGGGGCTCCGGAGCTGCCACCCACGCTTCCCGAGGGGTGGAAGGGACACCCGCGCCCACGGGCACACAGGGCGTCCTCTCAATGACACCCCTCCAGAACAATGACATACCCGCTTGACGCGCAACCCCCTCAAGGCGCTCAATCCCTGGCATGACGACCAGGAACCCCTGTCTTCTCCTGCTTGTGATTGCAGGGAGCCTCGGCTGCGCGAGCACGGCGCCAGGGAGTCGGCTGGAGCGACAGGGCAAGCCCGCGCCGGGAGCGGAGCCCCGCCTGGTGGAAGCGCCCAGGCCGCCACAGGCCGACGGGCCCGGGCTGCGCTTCGACGTGCTGCCCCCGCGGGCCCAGGTCATCGTGAATGGCCGGCTGGTGGGCACGGCGGAGCACCTGCGCTCCGCGGGAGGCGTGCTGCTGCTCCCGGGCCTCCACCAGGTCAGCATCCGCCACCCGGGCCATGTGACGTGGCGCTCGCAGGTGGCGGTGGGTGAGCGCCTGGAGCCCCTCCAGGTGACGCTCACGCCGTTGCCCTGAGGCGCGGCGCACCGACATGACGCCACGGGTGGGCGCGCGCCGGGCCCGGCGGCCAGCGTGGCCCGGCACGGAACCAGGACACACCACGCGGGGGGAAGGCGTGAGACCGCTGAAGGAGCAGCGCCGGGTGTTCCGGCTGCCGTGCGCGGATGCGCCGGAGTCCCGGGAGCGGCTCTCCCGGAGCATGACCGTGCATGGGCTGTTCGTTCCCGCCGACCAGCTGGAGCCGGTGGGCACGGAGTTCCCGCTCCAGCTCACCTTCCAGAGCGGCAGGCCCGTCGTGTCCGGGAAGGTGCAGGTCGTCGAGCACGGCATGACGGGACGTCTGCGAGGCTACTTCGTGAAGTACGTGGAGCTGGACCCTGGGAGCCTGGAGCTACCCCTGAACCCGCGCGGCCCCAGGCCCGCGCGCCGCTCCGGGCCCATCCCTCGCGTCTTCGCCGAGCCGGTGACAGAGCCCGACTCCGCGCCGAGGGAGGAGGTCACCCCCGTCGGCATCCTCCCCCGCTCCGTGGACGAGACGGCCACGGGGCTCCCGGACTACTCGAACGAGGAGCTGCTGCACGCCTTCGACCCCCACGCCTGGCAGGGAGGCCTGCGGCCTTTCGATGTCTTCGGTCCCTATCAGCTCCTGAGGCACCTGGGCGTGGGAGGCATGGCCGAGGTCATCCTCGCGCGCCGGCTGATGGGAGACGGGGTGGACAAGCTGGTGGCGCTCAAGCTCGTCTTCCGGGAGTACGCCTGCCACCCGCGCCTGTCGCGGCTCTTCCTCACGGAGGCGCGCCTCAGCGCCACGCTGCAGCACCCCAACCTCATCCAGGTGTTCGACGTGGGCTCCGCGGCCGGGCGCGCGTTCATGGCCATGGAGTACGTGCACGGCTGCAACGGCGCGGAGCTCGTCCAGCGCCTGCGCGAGCGGGGCGGGCCTCCGCCCATCGCCCTGGCGGTGGCGCTGGGCATCGAGCTGGGCAGGGCGCTGGAGTACCTCCACGAGAAGCGGGACCTGGACGGCCGGCACCTGCACCTCGTCCACCGGGACGTGAGCCCGGGCAACGTGCTCGTCGGCCTGCACGGCGCGGTGAAGCTGGTGGACATGGGGGTGGCCTCCGCCAGCATCGCCAGCGGCAACGACTCGCTGATGGTGGGCAAGCGCGCGTACATGTCACCGGAGCAGGCGGCGGGCGGCATGCCGGAGCGGGGCTGGGACATCTACGGCCTGGGGCTGGTGCTGTACGAGCTGCTCACGCTGGAGCGGGCCTTCGAGGGCATCACCGAGCCGGCGGCCATCGTCGCCTCGCGCCGCACGAAGCTGAGGCCGTCGGCCGTCAACCCCCAGGTGCCCGCGGAGCTGGACCGGCTGGTGCAATGGGCCACCGAGTATGACCGCACGCGCCGGGCCCCGAGCGCCCGGGCGCTGCGCGTGGCGCTGGAGCAGGTGCGCGCCACCCTGCCGCCCTTCGACCTCGTGAAGACGATGCGGGAGCTGTTCGGCGACGAGCTGGAAGAGGCCCAGCTCGAGACGGGGAAGCTCATCAGCATCGCGCGGCGGAGGGATGGCGGAGACCCCTCGCACGCGTACCGCTGGGCCACCACGGCGCTGCGGGAGCTGATGCCACGCTGGTTGCGGCTGGTCATCGCGCGCCACCGCCGGGCCCTGCGCAGGGGCCTGGCGGGACTGCTCGTGGTGCTCATTGCGGGAGGCGGGCTCATGTGGAGACAGCGGCAGCAGGAGGCACTCGTGGGCGAGCACCTGGAGCGCGCGGACCGGCTCGCCTCCATTGCGCGACTGGTGGGGTCCGGCGAGGACACCGCGCTCGGCCAGCTCCAGGCAGCGCTGGCGCTGAGCCCGGAAGACCCGCGAGTGCTCGCGAGGCTCCGGTTGCTGGCGGACACCTTCACGCGGCTGGGAGAGGTGGCCGAGCAACGCGGCGACGTGTCCGAGGCGGTGGCCCACTTCCGTGCGGCGCTGGAGGCCGACGCGAGCCGCGCGCCGCTGCGAGAGCGCATGCGGGTGCTCGAGGAGCAGGTCCGAAGCCGCAGCCACACCACCCGGGATGCGCCATGAGGCCTGCTGGCCCACGGCTGCGCGCGCGTTCGAGCGCGTCCGCCCGGGAGGTGCTCGGAGGCCTCGTGGACACGAGCACTCCGGGGCTTGGAGGACCTGAGTCCAGGCGGGATGCGACGAGGCGGGACGGCATGTGCAGGGCCTGGGGATGGGCGCTGGTGGCGCTCGCCAGCGGACTCTCCGCCTGCGGGCGAAACCGGGAGGCGCCGGTGGACACCGCGGGCCTGACGCGGAAGCTGGCGGACATCATCGCCACGTGTGCCACCGCCAGCGGCAGGGTGGAGGTCCTGAGGGGCGGCCAGTCCTTCTGGGAGCCGCTCGCGCCCGGAGCGACGTTCCGCTCGGGGGACTGGGTGCGCACGGGAGCGCAGGCCTCCGCGCGCATCGAGTTCCTGGGGGGTGGCCGCCTCGAGCTGGAGGAGGACTCGGTGGTGCTGGTGGAGCGGCCTCCCCCGGCCGAGCCCCCCGACCCTTCCCTGCCCCTCATCCGCACCGCGCTCGGGCGCTGAAGCCCGCGCGGCCGCGGTCAGCGCAGGTCCGCGGGCAGCCGTGGCGAGGACAGCAGCTCCAGGAACACCTCCCACTTGCGCACGGGCGTGGCCCCCGGGCCCGCCTGCCGCTCCACGTACTGCTTCACCAGGTCCTGGCCCGCGTTGTAGTTGATGATGTACGCGCGGTTGCTGTCGATGAAGGCCATGCGCTGCGTGGCGCGCTCGGGCGAGAGCAGCGCATAGCGGATGAGCCAGTCCCGCGCGGCGTCCCGGCTGATTTCTCCATCCAGGTACCGGCGCCCCGCCTCGTTGTCCGCGTACGACAGCTTCTTGTTCAGCTCCTCCATCCGCGAGTATTCGTCGGCCCGCTTCGGGTCCAGCCCCGCGAGGGGGAAGAGGACGTCGCGCAGGTAGTCGGCGGCGTCGGGGAAGGCCATCTCGATGCCGTAGTTGGCGCTGCCCTCGGCGATGAAGGACATGGGCGAGTACAGCGGGTACACCGAAAACTCCACCCACCCGCGCTCGCGCACCAGGTGCTGCTCCAGCAGCGCGTTGTAGACGTGGTGGCCGGGGTAGCCCTCGTGCGCCCCCAGGTCGATGGCGCGCGAGATGAAGATGGGCAGGTCGGTGTTGATTTGAATGAGGCTGGTGGCGTTGCCCTTGAACCAGTTGTAGCCGCCCCACGGCTTGTGGGTGACGAACTCCAGGGTGAAGCTCTCGTGCGCGGGCAGCTTCACGAACTTCAGCGTGCGGCGGCGCGCCTCCTCCATGGCGGTGCGCATGACGACATCCAGCTTGTCCTTGGGGATGACGAAGTCCTGGCGGAAGCGCGTGAGGCGCTCGGGCAGAGGGCCCGGCCCGGGGATGAGCTTCTCCAGCTCGGCGTGCACCGCCTCGAAGTCCGCCTCGGTGTGGCGCGGCGACCGGGCGCCGTACAGGGCCTCGCTCTCCTCGTCGAACTTCAGCTGCTCGCCCGACAGCATCCGCACCCGCGCGGAGAGGGCGTTGAGCTGCGTGAGCAGGAAGCGCCGGCGCATCGCGAGGAGCGCGTCGTCGGGCACCGGGACGTCCTCCACCTCCTTCACCAGCGCGGCCGCCCGTCCGCCAATGTCCAGCAGGGACATGCGCGCGGCCTCGGCCTCCTTCGCCCACGCCTCCGGCCCGTAGTACGCGTCCACGTAGTTCTTGTCGTGCTGGCCCACGGCGAGGACGAGCTTCACGTACTGCTCGGCGGCGGCATTCAGGGGAGCGGGAGTCGTCATGGGCGTTTCGGGCGAAGGCGTCGCGCCGCGCGTGGCACACGCGAGCAGCGCGGAGGTGAGGACGAGGGCAGGCAGGAGTCGGAGGCGCGTGGGCATGGCGCCTGGAGTTGTAGGCCGCACCGCCGCCGCCGTCCAAGGGACTGTGTGCGGGAGGCGTGCGATGATGGACGGCCACTTCCTCGCGGAGGACGTCCATGCCGGAAACCTATCGTGTCGCGCGGCTCCCCATCCGCCTGCGCGGCTTCGTCGCCCCGGACACGGGCTCGCAGTTCGAAGGCTACGTCGAGCCGGGCGACTACCACGTGCTGGAGGAGAAGCTCGGCTTCCCCACCCCGGACGTCGACTACGCGCGGCTGGAGGTGCCGACGCTGGGCGCGCTCGACACGTGGGTCTGCTTGCGCTGGCGCACCCAGCGGTACGCGAGGCTCCTGGACCTGGACAAGCCACCCCCGGTGGCGCGGCTCACCTTCAGCGAGGAGCCGCTGGCCATCGACGAGGAGCGGCTGACGTCGTTGCTCGGAGCATTCCGCGACTTCCGCTACGAGCTGGACCTGGCGCGCTACCCGTGGGTGCTGCCCGGCATCGTCCTTCCGCTGGCGCCGCCCGCGGTCAACAACTGCTGCACCTTCGTGGAGGCGCTGGCGGTGAAGGCCTTCGCCGACGCGCACGGCTCCGCCTTCGAGTGGGATGCCCGCCGCCACCGGCAGATGATGGTGGCCTCGTCGGAGGACTACTTCTCCCCGGTGACAGCGGCCGTGGAGAGCGGAATGGCCATTCCCGCGCCGTCTCCGGACGTGCCGCCCCACCCGTGGACGCTGGTGCAGGGCTGGCGCAACCAGTGGCGCTCGGGGCACACCTTCCTCGTCGTGGACCACCACGCCGCCACCGACAAGGTGCTGATGCTGGAGTCCAACTCCGCCTACACGCTCGACGGCGTCGGCTACCGGGGCATCGGCAACCTGCGGGACAAGGGCCTGCTTCCTCCCGCGCGGTGGTGGGAGCTGGAGGACGTGTGGACGTGGCGCCGCGTCTGCGCCACGTACCTCTTCCGCCAGCAGGCGTGGCTCAAGGTCCGCAATCGCAAGCTGTCCGGGCTCGAAAATTCCACCCGCTGAATGCGGTCAGTGGTTTCTGGTATTCCCGTTCTGGCGCGGCTTCAGTCGGACCTCACGGCCGCGCCAGGAAAGGGACCAGACATGGCACAGCGTGGACAACAGAGAGGCGGAGTGAGGGGTTGGCGGTGGATGTTCGCGGGCGTGGCCGCGCTCCTCGCCGGCTGCGCGCCGGACGCGGGTGAGGCGGAAACGGAGGCAGCCGTCGCCACGGAGGCCCAGGCACTCGCCGCGTGCGCGTACACCATCACCACGAACACGTACGTGGGCTCCGAGTGGTGGGGCACCATCGTCTTCAAGAACACGGGCACCGCCGCGATGACGAGCCCCACGATTGCGTTCGGCGTCCCGAGCGGCGTGGTCTGCGACCATGACGAGCCCGGCTGGACGCACACGCAGAGCGGCTCGACGTGTACGTACTCGCGGACGTCGGGGCTCACCGTCGGAGTGAATGCGTCCTACACGTTCTATTACTCGACGAACTCCAACACGTCGTGGACGGCCACCAACATCCAGATTTCCGACCCGAGCTGCGGCAGCACGCCGCCGCCTCCGGGCCCCGGGATGACGGCCAATCAGAAGAAGGTGTCGGAGGACCTGACGAGCATCTGGGAGAACGACACGCCCAACATCAACTACGCGTACTCGGAGAACATCGGTGACGGGCGCGGGTACACCAGCGGGCGCGCGGGCTTCTGCACGGGCACGGGCGACGCCATCCAGGTCATCCAGTGCTACGTGAACCTGCGCAGCGCGGGCAACGGCAACCTGATGGCGAAGTACATGCCGGGGCTCACCACCATCAACAACCGCTTCCTGTCCACGGGCCAGTCCCAGGCGTCCACCGCCGAGCTCGACGCCGTGGGCAACTGGGTGGCGGACTGGGGGACGAGCTACAACAACACGACGACGCGCGCGGACTTCAAGAGCTGCCAGGACCAGGTGAGCGACAGGCTCTACTACACGCCAGCCATGAACGAGGCCACGAAGTGGGGGCTCGTCACGGCGCTGTCGAAGGCGGCGCTGTACGACGCGTACATCAACCACGGCGAGTCCGGCATCAAGAGTCTCATCCGCGCCGCGAACAACGCGGTGGGCAACAGCGGGCAGGTGGCGCCGGTCATCGGCTACAACGGCATCACCGAGAACCTGTGGCTCCAGCGGTTCCTGGAGAAGCGGCGCGACGTGCTCGCGGCGGACTCCACGTGGATTGAGGCGGTGGACCGGGTGGCCGCGTACGAGAAGCTGCGCCGGCGCGGCAACTGGGACCTGGGCACGGCGTTCCGCACCGACGTTCGCGCCCGGGACTGCTGGGGGACGAGCTATCCGTTCAGCGGCTACACGGTGCGCGCCATCAACCCGGATGGCACCTGGAGCACGCCGAGCACGTACACGTACTCCTGCCAGTAGCGCGGAGGCCCCGGGGGAGGCGAGCCCCCTCCCCCGGGCTTCACCTCAGGCGGTGAACTTGCGCCGGCGCAGGTCGAGCATCCACGCCTCCAGCGCGAGCACGGCGTCCTCGGGCGGGTCCTCGGGGAGCACGGACTCGGCGAGCGCCGCGTCGAGCACCTCGAAGGAGCGGGCGACTTCACCCTGCCACTTCTTGCTCAGCTCGTCGGGCAGCTCGCTCTTCTCCCCGCGCCGCTTCTGCTCCACCAGTGCGTGGGCGTCGGAGAAGCCATACAGGTCGAGCAGCTCGGTGACGTCCGTCTCCACGACACCGGTGCGCAGCGCGTGCGTGCCAGTGAGGGTGGTGCGCAGGACGTAGAGCAGCTTCTTGGCGGACTTGAAGCCGCTCTTCTCCCACTCACGGAGCTGGCCGTGGCCGAAGCCCCGGTAGTGCCGGTGCACGCGGCGAGACAGCACGGCGCGCACCAGGGGCCGCAGCGACTCCAGGTCCGGCGAGGCGCGCACGCAGATGGCCCCGAGGATGCGCTCGAGGTAGTTGCCGTTGCCCTGGAGAAGGCCCTGGAGGACGGGCTGCAGCTCGTTGGACGAGTAGTCCACCTCCACGCCGTCGATGACCTGGAGGCGCTCGGCGGTGATGTGCTTGGGCTGGAGGCCCAGCAGCACGGCGGTGGGGGCCACGTGGATGGACTTCAGGTCCAGGTCGCTGTCGGGCGAGGGAAAGCCGTAGGCGTGCGCCCCGGAGAGGGACACGACCAGGTGCTCGCGCTTCGCAGACTCCTCGTCGAGCACGCGGTCGGCGACCGTCTTCTCGTGCTCCTTCATGGTGCCCTTCATTCGGCGTCCCTCCACTCCATGGCCGGGGCCTCCGGCGCGTCACGGCCCAGCGGGCCGGGCTCCTTCAGCACCCAGCGCCGTGCCACCTCGTCTCCCACGCGCCGCAGCAGCCGGTCCGCCCGCTCGTAGTCGGGGTGGTCCGGCAGCTTGCTGTCGCGGTGCGCGGCCTCCAGCTCCGGGGCCATGTCCTCTGCGTCCTTGAGCACGTCCTCCAGCGGCACGCGGCCCGCCTTGATGTCCAGCAGCCGCGCCTTCAGCGAGCCCGAGGCCTCGAAGGTGGGAGCGCCATGGCGCAGCCACCCGGTGGCGGTGGCCACGAGGCGCAGCAGGTTGTAGGCGTTCTTCGGCCGCAGCTCGCGCGCGGACGGAGGCCGCTGCCCGCCGCCGCGGGCATAGGCGGTGAGCGCCGTGAAGTCGTTGGCCGTGAGCAGGCCCTGGTCCCACAGCGAGCGGTAGAGCTGCTTCACGTACGTCTTGGCGGCCAGCAGTGCGTCCTGCTGGGACGGCGCGCCCCGAGGCGACACCGCGGCCAGCCGCTTCGCCACCTCGTCGAGGTCCGGCACGGGGTCCTCGCACAGCCACCCGAGGAGCAGGTCGCGGTGCTCGGCGAGCCGCTGGCTGCGGGTGAGCTTGTCGAGCTGGCTCATGGCATAGCGGCCGAAGCTGCCGAAGATGGCCTTGGACACGAAGGCGTCGCGCTCGGCGAGCAGCCACTCGCCCAGCACGTCAGTGGCCTTAGCGCCGGGGACGAACAGCGTCTCCAGCGTGTTCGGGTCCGCGCGCAGGGCCTGCTCCACCGTCTTGCGCACCTCCCAGTACGTGGTGCTGCCATCGGCGCTCACCAGGTCCATGGGTGCTTCCACGAGGCCGAAGGTCCACGGCAGCGGCAGTGCGAAGACGCCGCGCACGTCCACGTCCGAGCTCTCGTTGGCGAGGCCCCACGCATGGCTGCCCACGCGCGTCTCCAGCACCACGCAGGGGGTGAGCGCGGCCCAGGCAGCCTCGCGGCGGCGGGCGAAGTTCACCTGGCCCATGCGGCGGGGCACCAGCTCCTCGCGCGCGAACCAGACCTCACCCACGCCGACAATCTGCACGTCGAAGCCGCCGTCATGGGCGCGGACGACGCGGCCGACCACGCCCTGGGGGATGCGGCGGCCACCCGAGGCCATGCGCTCGACGCGGGTGGTGACCTCGGTACCGTGCGGCAGGGGCACCGACAGCCGGTCCACCTGCTCCAGGCCCTTGATGCGCGGGGCGCCCTGGCGCGGAGAATCCGTTGGAGAATCACTCATCGTCCACCTCCCGGTGCGGTGCGAAGCCGCCCACGGACGAGAGGAGCGGCACGGACCTGACTGTCACCCTACAGGCGAACGCCGGGCTCTGCTGGCAACTTCCCCGACGAGGGAGACCGCCAGGGGAGAACGGGCCGCTCCCCTGGCGCCGGAGCCTCAGTCCATGCCGAGCGTCGGAACGGGGTCGTCAGTGCTGGCGAAAAGGGGTCAAGTCGCTGAGCGCCCACCGATTTTCGGGAAGCGTCCATAGGCGCGCAGGAGCGCGTCCAGGTGTGTAGGGTTGTCGAAATCGAGGGGTGCATCCGTGAGCTGCACAACCCATCCACCTGTTTCCGTGCGCCGCGCCCGTGACAGCAACTCGGCATCGCGAGCGGGGTCCGGGAATCCAATGGCGCGTGCGGAAGCGTCCGACCAGTAGTTCAGCCACCCGAGGTAATGGGGAAGCTCAGGCGCAGGGTTGTACCGCGGGAGCTTCAGCCAGGGCAGGCCATGGGGCGACACATGGGGCGCATCGCCCGGGCGGCGAAACTGCTGCGACACGACCTCGCCATAGCCGCTTGGCGACAGCTGCCCCCAGACCGCACGAGCGCCCTCCCCTATGGCCTCCAGCACCGCCCCTGCCGCCGTAAGGCCACCTGGGTCTTGCGGCAAGGTCGCATGGACTTCGAAGCGTGGCGGCCCCCCGGCGGCAAGGCCGCTTGGGTTTTCCCACCCGGTAAGCGTCACGGGACGGCTCTCGTCATCGTTACACAGGAAGGGAAACCCGCCGTCTGCCCTGTGGGTCGCCACCCACTCATCGCGGTGAGGCAATGCGATGAGCTCTTCCTTTTCAGAAAGCGTCCACCTCAGCCGCAAATCGGGCAGCGCGCGCTCCATACCATGGACGATTGCGAGGGGGCGTCTATCATCACCCTCGAGCGCAGGCGCGTAGACGCTGAGGTTGAGGAGCCTTGGGGCGGCTGCCATGTCAGCACCAGTCCATGACGACGACCTTGAGCTCGGGGTCCAAGTCGAGCAGCGCGGCTCTATGCGCGGCGCTTCGCACCCCCACGACAAAGTCATACCCACACGCTTCCGCGAGCCTCTTCTCGCTCTGTATTTCCGGCAGTTTCATTCTGGCAAAGAATCTCTGGGAGTGGGGTGACTGCTTGTCAAAGTCATCTGTCTTGATTTCCCACAACGTCCGCGTCGCGAGCTGCAGCGCGTCGAAGTTCTTGCCATTGACGAGGACATCCGAGCCAGGGAAGTGATTCTGCGGAACCCTGTCGGCGCACCTGTTGTGGAGGGCATCGCCACCCAGGTGTGGCACGGGCCGAGGAGTGCAGTCCAACTTGCGCTCCCGGTCCCGGAGCTCGGGCGGCACGTGAGGAGGCCACCCCTGCCCTGAAGACCCAGTCCTGGGCCTCCGCTCCGCGACGGGCTCGCGAGGAGCAGCTTCGGTCTCGGGCACAGGCCGCGAGTCCTCGGAATTGCTCCCCTGCAGCGCATACGCATCCAGTGCATGCTTGATGGCGACACCCACTACCACCACGCCCGTGATGATGACGGCTCCAACGACGAGTTCCGGAGCCACCAGGATACAGACCCCGATTCCCACAGCAGCAGCACCTGCGGAGGCGACTGCACATCTCCCTTCGGGATCTTGAAACCGGACCTGCTCCTGGTCGAGCGCATGGAAGCACCGCTCCACCAGCACGGGCCAGGGCTGGGAAGCCTGCTGGACGACGCAGCGCCCTCCATCGCCCCACGGAAGCACCGCCGCTCTTTGGAGATTGGCGAGCTTCAGGTCCTGGAGAGCAGGCTGTTTCGCTCTTGGCGCTGACGTGGCGCAGGCCGAAGCAAGGAGCAGCAGTGAGAGGCAGGCGTGGAGGCGCATGGACACGTCCTTTCAATCGAGCCGGGAACCACCGAAGTCCCACGTGTTCCCGATATCACGCCTCCCAGTCCATCCTTCAGCGCGACCCCGTCGTCGCCCCGGCATCATGCCCCAGCTCCGCGGCCAGCCGCTCCTCGGGGTCCGGCCTCCGGTCGCGCATGGTGACGAACTCCTCCGCCGCCGTGGGGTGGATGCCCACCGTCGAATCCAGCACCGCCTTGGTGACTCCGCACTTCACCGCCACCGCCAGGCCCTGGATGATTTCGGGCGCGTCCGCCCCCACCATGTGGCACCCCAGCACCCGCCCCGAGGCGCGCTCCACCACCAGCTTCATCATCGTCCGCTCGTTGCGCCCGCTCAGCGTGTGCTTCATCGGCTTGAAGCTGGCCACGTACACGTCCACCTTCCCGTAGCGTTCGCGCGCCTCCAGCTCCGTCAGCCCCACGCACGACACCGGCGGCTGGCTGAAGACGGCGGAGGCCACGTTGGTGTGGTCCATCTTCATCGGGTTGTTGTTGTAGAGCGTCTCCGCCAGCGCCCGCCCCTCGGCAATCGCCACCGGGGTGAGGTTGATGCGGTCCGTCACGTCCCCCACCGCGAAGATGCTCTCCACCGACGTGCGGGACCACTCGTTCACCGCCACCGCGCCGCGCGCGTCCAGCGTCACGCCCACCTCCTCCAGCCCCAGCCCTCCCGTGTTCGGCAGCCGGCCGGTGGCGTACAGCACCGCGTCCGCCTCCACCGTCTCCCCCGCGCGCGTCAGCAGGCTCACCCCGTCCCCGCGCTTCTCGATGTCGCGCACGAAGGTGTCCACCTGCAGCTCGATGCCCTTCTTGCGCAGCTCCTCCGTGAGGAAGGAGCGCACGTCCCCATCGAACCCGCTCAGCACCGAGGAGCCGCGGATGATGAGCGTCACCTTCGAGCCCAGCCCGTGGAAGATGCACGCCAGCTCCACGCCGATGTACCCGCCCCCGACGATGGCCAGCCGCTTCGGCACCTGGGCAAAGGACAGCGCGTCATCCGAGGTGACGGCGTGCTCGATGCCCGCCACGTCCGCGGGCAGGTACGGCCGCGAGCCGGTGGCCACCAGGATGCGCTCCGCCGTGTACTGCTTCCCGGCCACCTCCACCGTGTGCGCGTCCACCAGCCGCCCGCGCCCCTCCACCACCGTCACCCCCGAGTCGCGCAAGAGCCGCGCGTAGACGCCGCCCAGCCGCTTCAGCTCCTGCTCCTTCGCCGCGAGCAGCTTCCCCCAGTCGAACGTCGGCTCCGGCACCGTCCACCCGTACCCCGCCGCGTCCTGGAACTCCTCGTGGAAGTGGGAGCCGTACACCAGCAACTTCTTGGGCACGCAGCCCCGGTGCACGCAGGTGCCTCCCAGGTCACGGTCCTCGCAGAGCGCCACCCGCGCGCCATGCGAGCCCGCCCTGCGGCTGGCCGCCACCCCTCCGGAGCCGCCGCCAATGGTGAACAGGTCGAAGTCGTACCGGGCCATGTGTCTCCTCCGTGGGCAACGCGCGTGCCCTCAGAGATAGCGCCAGCGCACACGGACCGCACCCGGCGCGTGAGGCCCCGGTGCCGGAACCCTCGACAGCGGACAGTGCGGTCCTAGTTGCGCCCCAGGGCCATGATGTTCTCGCGCAGGCGCGCCAGCAGGCGCCGCGTGCCGTCCAGCTCCACCCGGCAGCGCTCCAGCCGCTCCGCCATGCCCTCCAGGTTGCCCGCGTCGGCGAGCAGCTCGATGTCCCGGCACTGCTTCTCCAGCGCCGAGGCGCCGAACCAGGCCGCGTTGGACTTGAGCGTGTGCGCCGCGCGGCCCAGGTCGTCCAGCCGGCTCGCCGCCAGCGCGGTGTCCGCGTCGTCGAGCAGGGCCGGCATGCTGTGCATCGCCGTCTCGATGAGCTCCGGGAGTATCTGCCCCGACTGCGCCCCCAGCTCCCGCCACAGGCGCGACAGCGCGACCGGCTCCAGCCCGGGGACCCGCGCCGACTCGGGCATCTCGTCCATGAGGGACGGAGGAGGCACCGGGAGCGTCGTCTCCGGGCGGGCCGGCATGCGTGCATCGGCGCGCCGGGGCTGGCAGCGCAGGAGCGACGCAGCCAGCGCATCCACGCGGATGGGCTTGGTCAGGAAGTCGTCCATGCCCGCCGCGAAGCACTGGTCCCGGTCGGAGTCCATGGCGTTCGCCGTCATGGCGATGATCCACGGCTGTGCCCGGGGTGGCAGCTCGTTGCGGATGCGCCGGGTGGCCTCCAGGCCGTCCATCTCCGGCATCTGCAGGTCCATGAAGACCACGTCGTAGCGCTTCTGGGTGGCGGAGTGCACGGCCTCGCGCCCGTTGAAGGCCACGTCCGCGCGGTAGCCGAGCCGGTCCAGCACCAGCAGCGCCAGCTTCTGGTTCGTGGCGTTGTCCTCCACGAGCAGGATGTCCAGCGGCAGCCGGTCTCCCGGCCGCTCTCCCGGGGAGGGCGCCTTGCGGGGCGCGCGCTGCTCCACCCGCGCGACGTGCGCATGGACCACGTCGGTGGACAGGCACGACATCAGCGCGTCGTGGAGCTGGGACGCCTTCACCGGACGGGACAGCACACCGGAGAAGAGGCCCTCGGGCGTGGCGCCCCGGCGGCCGGGCGAGGTGAGCAGCAGCAGCGGCAGGTTGCGCATGTCGCCCCACTGGCGGATGCGCGTCGCCAGCGCCGGCCCGTCCAGCCCCGGCATCTGGTGGTCGATGAGGGCCACGTCGAAGCGCGCGCCGGCCTGGAGCCGCGACAGCGCCTCGGACCCGGACGCCGTCTCGACGGAGTCGATGCCCCAGGCCTGGAGCTGCCGGCCCAGCAGGCGCCGGTTGATGGCGTTGTCGTCCACGATGAGCACGCGCCGGCCCTGCAGCAGTGGCTGCTCCTGCCGCAGGTGCACGGCGGGCACCTGCGGCGCGGACTGGGCATTGAGGGCGAAGCTGAACGTAGTCCCCGTGCCGGCGGCGCCCGCGCCCTCCACCCAGATGCGGCCGCCCATGGCCTCCACCAGCCGCTTGGAGATGGCCAGCCCCAGCCCGGTGCCGCCGAAGCGCCGGGACACCGACGCGTCCAGCTGGTTGAAGGGCTGGAAGAGGCCGGCCCGCATGTCCTCGGGGATGCCCGGCCCGGTGTCCTGCACGGAGAAGATGAGCTCCCAGGGCGCGTCGTGCGCCTCGGAGCTGCGCGTGCCGTCCACCGTCACGAGCGCCCCGCCCTGCTCGGTGAACTTGAGCGCGTTGCCCACCAGGTTGAGGAGCACCTGGCGCAGGCGCGACGCATCGCCCACCAGCATCTGCGGCACGTGCGGCGCGATGTCGCAGTTGAGGTCCAGCCCCTTCTCGCTGGCGCGCACCGCCAGCAGGTCCAGCACCGACTCCACGCACTGGCGCAGGTCGAACGGGTGCAGCTCCGTCTCGAACCGGCCGGCTTCAATCTTGGAGAAGTCCAGCACGTCGTTGAGCAGGGTGAGCAGCGCCTCGCTGCTCTGGCGGATGGTGGAGACGAAGTCGCGCTGCTCCTCCGACATCGCGGTGTCCAGCAGGAGCCCCGTCATGCCGATGATGGCGTTCATCGGCGTGCGGATTTCGTGGCTCATCGTGGCCAGGAAGAGGCTCTTGGCCTGGTTGGCCGCCTCGGCCGCCTGGCGCGCCCGCTGCAGGTCGGTGATGTCGTGGTAGATGGCGATGAAGCCCAGCTGCCGGCCGCCCACCGACACCGGCAGGGCCAGCAGCTCCACGTCCACCACGCTGCCGTCCTTGCGCACGCGCCGGGTGACGGAGTGGACGCGGCCCCGCTGCACCACCTCGCGCGACGCGCGCTCCGCCTCCGGGAGCACGGTCTGCTCGGTGGCCACCAGCTCGAAGATGTGCTTCCCCAGCGCCTCCTGGGGCGTGTAGCCGAAGAGCCGCTCCGCCTCGGGGTTCCACGACAGCACGCGGAACTGGCGCGTAATCGTGACGATGGCCACCGGGCTGTTGCGCACCACCGCCTCGAAGAACTCCTTCTGCTGGCGGATGGAGGCCTCCACCTCCAGGCGGCCCGTCATGTCCTGAAGCTGCAGCACCCAGCCGGGGCCGTCGGCGCCCGTCAGCGGGAGCGTCAGCACGCGCAGGTAGTACGCCTGCCCGCCGCCTCCCGGACGCTGCCCGGCCAGCTCCGTCTCGTGGGGCGCCTCCGTGCTGGCGCGCGACTCGGGGGGACGCCAGCCGGGAAGCACCTGCGCCACGGCACTGCCCAGCAGTCCCGCACGCGGCCCGAAGTAGCGCTCCGCGGCGCGATTCACCTCGCGGACCCGCTGCGCTGCATCGAGCACGAGCACCGCGTCACGCGAGTGCTCGAACACGGCGGAATGTGCGCTGGACGCCAGGTCGGACACCCTTCCCCCTACAGGCCAGTGTAGGTCAGCTCGGTCTCTCGTCACGCAATGAGCCGCGGGACGGGCAGCGGCCCCGCATCATGCCAGACAGCCGAGCGGTTCTGGAGATGGGGGTGGGATGCGGCGCGTTGTGAGGTGGCCTTTCCCCCGGGGGCCGGGTCCACCAAGATGCGAAGTCCAGGAGTCGTCCCCATGCGTCCCATCGTCCTCGTGCTGGGCCTCGCCGCCACCGTCGCGAGCGCCCAGCAGCCGGCCGAGTCCTCCCAGGACCCGCTTCCACCGCCGCCGCTCACCTCCTCGCCTTCCTCCCCGGACGAGCCCGAGTGGGCCACGCCGCCAGACTTCGCCCCCGCCTCCGACACGCCCGAGGTGGCACGGCCGGCGGTTCCCTCCTCCGACACGCCCGAGCTGGCACGGCCGGCGGCGGCCCCTGCCATCCCGGACGCGCAGCCCCGGCGGGTGGAGTCCCTTGCGCCTCCCACCCGGTCCCGGCCGGTGAAGCGGCGGGACGACCTGCGCTACAGCCGGCTCTCCGCCGCCTCGGGCGGCCCCACGCTGGTGCTGTCCGAGGCGGTGGGAGGCATGGTCCTCGGCGCCATGCTGGGCGCCAGCTACGACGACCCGGGGGGCCGGAGCGACAACGCCTACGCGGGCGCGATGCTGGGCACCCTCACGCTGGGTACGGCGAGCACCCTCTACCAGTACTTCGTCCCGGTGAAGCGCAACGAGTCCCTGCTGGCCGCGGGCGCCGCGACGCTGGGCTTCACCGCCGGCGTGAGCGCCGCCAACGGGTGGGACCTGAACAGCCGGCAACGGGCGCTGCTGGCGCTGACCACGTCCCAGGTGGGCGTCGCGTCCGTGCTCCTGCTCACCGCGGGCGGCGAGGACGTGAGCGGAGGGGACACGGGGCTGGTAGGCGTGACGACGCTCTATGCGTTCCTCACCACCGGCCTCGTCGAGTACATCGGCGCGCGGCAGACGGGGGACGACTTCCGCTTCACGCCGCTGCTCATCGCCCCCGCGGCGGGCATGCTCGTCGGCGGGCTGCTGGCCCTCCCGCTGGACCTGTCGCCCTCGTCCCTGAGGGACGCCACCGTGTTCCCCATCGGCATGGGCGCCGTGGCGCTCCTCATCGGCTCGCGGCTGGACGTCAGCGACGTCACGGTGGCCAAGACGGTGCTCGGCACCATGGCCGGCACCTTCGCCATCACCGTCCTGCTCAATGCCCTGTCGCCAGAGGGGCCCACGCAGCTGGATGCACGGGCCGACAGCGGCTTCCAGCCCGTGCCCGTGCCGGTGGTGGTCCCCGCCGGCCGGCGCAACGACGGGGTCGCCGCCGGCGCCGGGATGTTCATGCGCTTCTGACGTGGCTACCGGCTGCTCCACCAGGCCTTGAATTCCTTCCAGGAAATCTTGCCCGTGCGGTCGGTGTCGACGGCGTCGACGGCAATCTCCAGCTCCTCGTCGGTGACGTTCTGCCCGAGCGCCTCCAGCAGCCGCGCGAACTCGGAGCGCTCGATGGAGCCGGTGCGGTTGCGGTCATAGCGCTGGAAGATGTCGAGCACCTCGTTGCCGGAGCTGGTCAGCTCGTCCACGGCCGCATGCTCGGGCGCGAGCGGCTGGACGCCAGCGGACGTGGTCTCCACCTCCTCGACGGACGGGGAGCCCGTGGCGGGCCGCGCGTCCAGGGCCTCCTTCGGGGGCGTGGGCTCACTCCGGGGGAGGAGCTCGAGCTGGGACTGGGGAGCAGCCTCCGGCTTCCGGGCCCGGGCCGCCGGCTTGCGCGCCGCCGGTGCCGCCGCGCCCTTCGAGGCCGCCTTCCGGGCAGGGGCCTTCTTCACGGAGGCCGTCCTGGCCGCGCCCTGCTTCGTGGCCGCCCTCCGGGCCCCGGCCTTCTTCGCCGCACCCTTCTTCGCGGGAGCCTTCTTCGCCGCAGCCTTCTTCGCGGGAGCCTTCTTCGCCGCACCCTTCTTCGCCGCAGCCTTCCTCGCGGGAGCCTTCTTCGCCGCCCCCTTCTTCGCGACCGCCTTCTTCGCCGCACCCTTCTTCGTGGTGGCCTTCTTCGCCGTGGAAGCGCGCCGGGATGACTTCTTCGCAGCCGTCGTCTTGCGTGACTTCGTCGCCATGGTGAACCCCTCCCTGACGGATGCGCATCGTAGCGCTCTCCGGGTGCGGGTCAGCAGCTTCTCGTCGTGGAAGCTCCACCCGGGAGCGGGCCCGGACCGCGGCGCCTCCTGGAAGCGCTGCGTCGGACCTCGGAACGACACCGGGGCGCTGCCCGCCCCATGAATGATCGAAGATTTGCCAGAGACTGGCGTCCGCTGACGCGTTTCATGCAGTCTGCGAGGCGAATCGCGCGACGCCCCTGGCACCCGGCACCGCGCCGCTCCACATAAAAGGCGGGAGCAGGAGGACGCGTGCGACTGAAGGACTGGACGTTGCCAGGTCTCTGCCTGGGGCTGCTGTCCGGCCAGGCCCCGGCGCTGGCGGAACCGGCGGGGCAGGCAGCTCCCGCGCGCGCCGCGGACTCGGCCTTCTTCATCACCCGGAGCACCAACCGGAACCAGGTCCACTACGGCATCCGCCTGGACGGCGACTGCAAGCCCCAGGGGGCCCAGCCGGTGCATGCGTACTGGCGGATGCTGGAGAAGGGCGAGACGGCCGTCGAGCCCCTGCTCGGCCGAGAGCTGCCAGCCTACGGCCTGGGTGACGTCCAGCAGGTGGAGTCCACCCCGAAGGGCTGGAAGGTCCACGTCCGCCTGCGGGCCTGGCCGGAGCGTGTCATCGGCGTGGACGTCTTCCGGGAGAACGGCCGCTGCGCCGCCCGGGCGTGGACCCAGCTGGAGGGCAGGCCGGCGCAGATAGACCGCATCTTCGTGAAGACGGCCTGGCCGACAGGTGTCTCCTACGTGCTGCTCAGTGGCACCGGGGCAGACGGCCGCTCCGTCAAGGAGGTCATCCGCCGCTGACGGAATCGGGAGCAGCCAGCCCGTCAGGCACACGCTTGTGACGTCGCCTTGGTCCCAGATGACCCACCCCCTGGTACGAAGGTCTGGCTACCCTGGAACCCGGGCGTACAAACTGGTAGCAGGCCGGGGGCCGGGCCTCCCGGCGGGTTGCCGTTGCATGGCGGTAGCAAGAGGGGCTCGGGAGATGTTCACATGCCACCACGCGCGGCGCACAGGGCCGCTCGCGCGCGCCTGCGACACCTTGCCCGGACCCCACTGGACTCCCGCGTCTGAATGAATGACTCACTAGAAACCCTCCTCGCCGACGGCATCATCGAAGCCGTCATCGGCCAGCTGAAGACGGGGAAGGAAGCGGAGGTGTGGCTGGTCCAGCACGCCGGCCAGGTGGTCGCGGCCAAGCTGTACAAGGAGCGCCACGAGCGCAACTTCCGTAACAACGTGGGCTACCGCGAGGGGCGCGAGGTGCGCAACTCCCGCACGCGCCGCGCCATGGAGAAGGGCAGCCGCTTCGGTCAGGCCGCCGCCGAGGAGGCGTGGAAGAGCGCCGAGTCGGACTCGCTCTACAAGCTGCACGCCCAGGGTGTGCGCGTGCCCGCGCCGGTGCTGTTCTACGAGGGCATCCTCCTGATGGAGGTGGTGCTCGACGCGCAGGGCCACCCTGCCCCGCGGCTCGTGGAGGCCCCGCCCGCCACGCCCGAGGAGGCCCAGGCCCTCTACGTGGACCTGCGCTCCCAGGTCGTGAACATGCTGTGCGCCGACCTCATCCACGGCGACCTGTCCCCGTTCAACATCCTGATGAGCTGGCAGGGCGCCATCATCATCGACTTCCCGCAGACGGTGGCGGCGGCGCGCAACAACCAGGCGGAGTTCTACTTCCGGCGAGATTTGGACAACGTCCGCAACTTCCTCGCCGGCATCGCCCCGCAGCTGTACGACGCGGAGGGCGACACGAGCGAAATCTGGAATGCGTATGTGCGCCGGGAGCTGTCGCCGGGCTTCACCCCCCGGGGTGGCTTCCGCGACACGTCCCGCCGGGGTGGCTTCAAGGGTCCGCGCGACGCCCGTCCGGGCTTCCCGGCGGAGCGGGGTGGTGGTTTCCGCCCGGAGCCCGAGCCCGCGCTGGTGGCCGTCCCCCAGGCGAACATGACGCCCGAGGAGGCAGCGGAAGCGGAGCTGCGCGAGCTGGAGGCCCTGGTGCTGAAGCAGGGCGGCGGCGAGCGCGGCAAGCCCGCGGCGGCGCCTCCTCCGCGAGGAGGCCGGAATCGTGGCCCTGGCAGGGGGCCGCCGCGCAATGGCGGCAACCGTCCGGCATCGGCAGGTGGAGGGGGGCCGCGTCCGCCCGCCACCGAGCAGCGCGGTGGCGCGGGAGCGCGTCCGCCTCCGAACGGGCCGCGTCAGGGCAACACCGGCGCGCGTCCGCCGCCTCCGAACGGGCAGCGTGCCGCGTCCAACGGGCAGCGCCCGGAGAACGGGGCACGGGCCATCACGAACGAGCGCCCCGCGTCCAACGGGCAGCGTGACGGGCGTCCGGCCAGGAACGAGCAGCGGGGTGGAGTTCCCACGTCCGCGCCCGTGACGGAACAGCGCGCGGAGGGCGGAGGCCGCCCGCCTCGCGGCGAGCAGCGCCCCGGAGGCAACGGGCGTCCGCCCCGGAGCGACGCGCGGGGTGGTGAGCCGCGCGAGGCCAATGGTGCGCCGGGCCGGACCGAGCAGCGCCCGGGAGGCAACGGACGTCCGCCTCGGGGCGATGCACGTGGCGGGGGCAGCCCCTACGTCCCTGCGGGCGAGCCGCGCGAGGCCAACGGAGCACCGCCCCGGGCCGAGCATCGTGGGAACGGCGCCCCCTCGCGGGAGCCGCGCGAGGTCAACGGAGCACCGCCCCGGGTCGAGCAGCGTGGGAACGGCGCCCCTCCGAGGGAGCCGCGCGAAGCCACTGGTGCGCCGGGCCGGCCCGAGCGGCGCGGCAACGGCGCTCCTTCGCGGGAGCCGCGCGAGGCCAACGGAGCACCGGGTCGGACCGAGCAGCGTGGCGGGAATGGCGCTCCGCCTCGGGAGCCGCGCGGGGGCAACGGAGCTCCGCGGGGTGACAGGCGCGGAGGGCCCCGCTCGCAGCCGGTGGTGGAGAGCCGGCCCTCGAGCAACGGGCAGCCCACGGGTCCGGAGACGAACACCCTGCGGGAGTCGCGCTCGCCGGGCCCGGGCAACACCGGCTCGGGGCCCCGGCAGCCGAGGCAGGGCCAGGGCCGCGGAGGACCTCGTCCGCCGCGCTCCTCCAGTCCGCAGGTCTCGTTCGTGGGTCGGCCGACGTCCTCCTCCGACCCGGGTCCGCACGAGACGGGCTCCTGAGCGGGCGATGTGCCCCTCGCGTCCAGGCGAGGGGCGTCAGGCCCGCAGCACGGTGACCTGACGACCCGATGGAGTCTGGGCACGCGTCGCGAGCGTGCGCTCGGAGATGGGCGGCTGCCCGGTGCGCCGGTCGAAGACGACCAGCCAGCCGGAGTCGAGCCCCAGTCCCGATAGATATTTGTCGAGCTGGGCCAGCCCTTCATCCACCGGGTCCTTCTCCCCGTCACGCCACACCTTGAGCTCCATGGCGAGCGTGTCGGGCCCGTAGCGCAGGCACAAGTCCATGCGCCCGGTGCCGATGGCGTACTCGCGCTCCAGTGTCCCACCGCCGTTGGCCACCCGGTGCAGGAAGGCCATCAGCACCAGGTGCGGCGCAATCTCGTGATAGGGCGCCGTGCCCAGCAACGGCTGGCCATGCTGGCGCCAGAAGGCCACGAAGGACTCGATGAGGCGCTCCATGTCGAGCCGGCCATCCGCGCGCAGCCATGGAGGCGCTGACTTCATTGGAGGCAGGGAGGCGAAGGCCGTGTTCGACAGGACGCGGAGGATGACCTCCCGGTAGAGCGGGTTGGCCATCTCCACGCTGCCCGTGGTGCCCATGCGCACCAGTCCCAGGTCCTGGATGAAGCGCAGGTCGTCCTGCGGCACGTCGCCCAGTGCAAGCCCGGCGAGCATGGGTTCCAGGATGCGCCGCACCCAAGGCTCGCGCAGTCGCTCGGCCAGGCTGTCCAGGTGCGTGTCCTGGCGCTTGAGGAGGAGCTCCTTCGCGGCATCCACGTGGTCTGCCGTCAGGGTCTGGGTCCGGTCCGGCGCGAGCTGCTGCACCATCTGCCGGGCCAGCGCATTGACCAGCCAGGGCTGACCCTGCGTCCAGTAGAAGGCGCGGTCCACTGCCTCGGGGAGGAAGTGCTGGCCGGTGTCGTCGGTGTGCTGCTGGTAGAGCTCGGCCACCTCGTCGCGCGTGAAGTTGCGCAGGGTGAGCGACTCCACCTTGATGTTGAAGGGACTCGACGTGCCCAGGTGCTCCCGTCCTCCCGAGGCCACCTTGTAGTCGCGAACATCGCGCAGGCCACATAGGACGACGGAGGACGGGAAGCCAACGGGCCTGTCCGTGAAGCCTTCACGCAGTTGCCGCAGCACACTCAGCAGGCTCTGCCCCCGGAGGGCGTCAATCTCGTCGAAGAAGAGCACCAGGGGACGAGGGCAGGTACGCGCCCAGGTTGAAAGAGCTTTACCCAGGAGCTGGGTGTCGGTTGCCTCCGGAAATGCAGGGGGGCGCAGTTCTTCGGGCAGGTAGAGCTCGGCGCTGTGACGGATGCGTTCCAGGATGCCCCGCTGCGCCTCGGCGAAGTCATCACCGGCGACCTCGCCGGCTTCACAGGAGAAATGAAGCACGGCGTAGCGGCCGGAGGCGGTGAGCTGCTCGGCCAGGGACCGGAGCACCGTCGTCTTGCCTACCTGCCGAGGTGCATGCAGGACGAAGTATCCCCTCTGGTCGATGAGGGGGACCACCTCCGGCAGACGCCGCATGGCCGGAAGCATGTAGTGGTCAGCCGACATGCACGGACCGGCGGTGTTGAACCAACGAGGCATGCCGCGAAGGTAACACCTCCACGTTGCGAGTCCTGCCCATCCTGGATGCCCGCCCGCTCCGAAGCCCACGGCCAGGCACGGGCCACCTCACCCCACCCGGATGACCACCTTCCCGAAGTGCGCTCCGCTCTTGAGGTACTCGAACGCGGCGCGCGCCTCGGTGAAGGGGAACACCCGGTCCACCACGGGCCGCACGCCGTGCAGCGTGAGCGCGCGGTTGAGCGCCTCGAAGCCCTGGCGGTGCCCCACGAGGATGCCCTGCACGCGCAGGTTCTGCATCAGGATGGGCGTGAGCGGCACGTTGCCCGCGCCACCGCTGAGCACGCCGATGACGGACACCGTGCCCCCCACGCGAACCGCGCGCAGTGACTTCTCGAACGTCCCCGCCCCGCCCACCTCCACGACGTGGTCCACGCCGACGCCGCCCGTCAGCGCACGCGCCGCCTTGTCCCAGTCCGGCGTCGTCGCGTAGTTGATGAGCTCGTTCGCGCCCAGCGCCCGCGCCTTCTCCAGCTTGTCGTCCCGGCTGGACGTCACGATGACGCGCGCCCCCAGCAGCCGCGCCAGCTGCAGCGCGAAGATGGAGACGCCCCCCGTGCCCTGCACCAGCACGGTGTCTCCCGCCTTGAGCGCGCCATAGGTGACGAGCGCGCTCCACGCGGTGAGCGCCGCGCACGGCAGCGTCGCGGCCTCCTCGTCGGACAGGTGCGCGGGCGTGGGAATCACCCCGTCCTCGTGCAGCACCATGCACTCCGCCAGCGCGCCGTCGAGCGGCCCACCCAGCGTGCTCGTCTGCGCGGCCCGCGTCGGCTCTCCCGCCATCCACATCTGCGAGAACAGCCCCATCACCCTGTCGCCTGGCTTCACGCGCGTGACACCCGGCCCCACCGCGTCCACCACGCCCGCCCCGTCCGAGTTGGGGATGAGCGGCAGCTTCTGCCGCGGGTTGTAGCGCCCCTCCACCATCATCAAGTCGCGCTGGTTGAGGCTCGTGGCCTTCACCCGCACCCGCACCTGGAAGGGGCCGGGCGTGGGCTCCGTCCGCTCGGTGAGCACCAGCTTGTCCAGCCCGAAGCCGTCGCGAATCTCGTAGGCCTTCATGTGTGGCGTTCTACCCCGCCCACCAGGGCAGGAGTCGCGGTTTCCACCCCGCACCGCCTACACTCTGTCGCCAACAGTGCACGCGCTCCTGCTCCTCACCTGCTCGCTGCTGGCCACCGCGCCCATGCCCCGCTTCCCGCAGGGCACGGCGCGCATGGACGTGGGCTCCGCGCCGCATGGCCTTCCCGACTGGGGCGTCCAGCGCTGCGCCGGGTGCCACCCCGCGCAGGTGGACTCGTGGCGCCACAGCGGCCACGCCACCGCGCGCACGGACGACGTCTTCCAGGTGGCCCTCACCGAGGACCGGCCCGGCTGGTGCGTCCAGTGCCACGCGCCCCTCGCGCGAAACCTCGAACGAGGCCCCCTGCCCGCGGGCAGCCCACCCGAGGAGCACGGCGTCACCTGCGCCGGCTGTCACGCCCCGCTCGCGGAGGCGAAGGCCACGCCCGGCATGCCCTGCGCGGGCTGCCACCAGTTCGGCTTCCCCGTGCTGGACGGCGCGGGCCAGCGCGTGCGGCTCTCCTCCACCGGATGGCAGCAGGACACAGTGGGCGAGTGGACGCGCTGGCGACAGCAGTCCGGAGACACCCGCCACTGCACCGCCTGCCACATGCGAGGCGGAGACCATGGCCTGGGAGGCACCCGCCGCACCGAGTCCCTCAAGGCCGCCCTCGTCGTCGAGCCCGCTCCCGGACAGCTCCGCGTCTCCACGCGCGACGTGGGCCACGCCTTCCCCACCGGAGACGTCATGCGCTGGGTGAGCGTGGAGGTGGCGGACGAGCCCCTCTTCGAGGCCCCGCGCACGGTGGCCACCTTCGGCCGCCGCCTGGAGGTCCGCGCCTGGCCGCCCGAGCCGCTGCCGCACCTGGGCGCGGTGGAGGACACGCGCCTCGTGCCCGGAGAGGTGCGCCGCGTGGCCCTGCCTCCGGGCGCGCGCTACGCCCGCATCGTCTACCACCTCGTGTCCCGGGAGCAGGAGGACTCGGGGCTCTATCCCGCGGGGCTGTCCCGGCTGGTGCTGTGGGCCGCCGCCCTTCCCTCCCGTCCGCCGTCCAAGGAGCGCAAGCCATGATTCTCCTCTCCCTCCTCCTCGCCGCCACGCCGCCGGTCATGCTCGAGCCCGACGCGGGCGGAGCGCACCGGCTGCACCCCCGCCGCGTGACGGCGTCCTCCTTCCTGGAGAACGGCTGGAACAAGCACGCGCAGAACTACCTGCCCCTCTACGTCGCGGACGATGACCCCACCACCGCATGGGTGGAGGGCGCGAAGGGCCGCGGCGAGGGCGAGGCGCTGGAGTGGTGGGGCCCCGCGCTGACGAAGGCGAAGTCCTTCCGCGTCTTCCTGCGCAACGGCTTCCAGAAGTCCGACAAGCTCTTCCGCGCCAACGCGCGCCCGCGCAAGGTGAAGCTGGAGCCGCTGGTGCAGGGCGAGACGGGCGCGCAGGTGACGGGCACCGCGCTGGAGGTGGAGCTGAAGGACGTCCAGGGCTGGCAGGAGGTCCGCCTGCCCGTGCCCGCGAAGGTGCAGGGCGTGCGGCTCACCCTCGCCTCCACGTACCCGGGCACCGCCTACGACGACACCTGCCTCAGTGACTTGCGCGTCTACGTGGAGGGCGAGGACCCGTACAAGCCCGAGGCGGAGGCCGCCGCCTACGAGCAGGTGCGCTCCTTCGCCTACGAGCGCAAGCAGGCCGCCGAGCGCAACGACACCCAGGCGAAGCTGGCCTGGGCGCCGCGCTACAAGGCGCAGACGCTGCTGTCGCTGAAGCGCACCGGGCATCCGGGGCAGGACGCCGGCAAGGCCGCGGCCGGAATCCTCGCCGCCGTCCCGGAGAAGGAGGGCTACCGTGACGCGCTCGTCCGCGCGCGCGAGGTGGCCGCGCTGTTCGACCGGGCGGACCTGGAGAACGAGGGCGACACCTCGGAGGCCCGGACGAAGTGGACGCGGGTGAAGCCCGCCCAGCTCCGCCCCCAGAAGGCCGCGGCGCGGGCGGCGCTGTCCGCCATGGAGGATGACGGGCTGGTGCGCATCGCCGGGCTGCTGCACCTGGCGGACGCCTCCTTCTTCGAGGCCGACGCCACCCAGTCGCAGATGCGCGCCAACATCGAGAAGACGAAGAAGAAGGAGGCCCGGGCGCTGAAGGTCTGCGTGAGCCAGTGCGAGCAGCACCGCAAGACGGAGGCGAAGCCCGCGGACAGCTACGACTGTGACTGCGAATGGGAATGCATGGGCTGCAACGACGCGCCCCTGAGCGACAAGGCGACGCAGCTCCAGCACCAGCTCTCCGGCGGAGAGTTCGCCATCGGCCCCCTCGCGCGCCCCACGGCCTTCCTCCGGGGAACCACGGAGGAGTCCGGCAGCCGCGAGTCCTGGCTCACCTTCCGGCAGACGCTCGTCAGCTACGCGGGCGACAGGGCCTCGGTGGTGCTGGTCCGCGCGCACGCGGAGGAGCACCTGGAGGTGGGCGAGCCCCTGCGCATCCACGTCCTGGAGTGGAGCGACGAGGCGGACGGCAGGTCGCGCCTGGCCTCCATCACCACGTTCATCGTCAACGACCTCTCCGTGCGCGTGGTGCGCTACCGGCCCGCCACCAGCGCGTGACGCAGGCGCTCCACCGCCTGCCGCACGGTGAGGATGGCGAAGGGCAGTCCCGCGCGGCCGGCCATGGACAGCACCCGCTTGTCCTTGCTCACCAGCCACGCGGCCCCGGCCCGGGCGGCCAGGAGGAGGAACTTCTGGTCGTCCCTGTCCCGGCACCGGGGAAGCTCCGGCACGGGTACGTCCTCGGAAGAGACGACGCGCACCAGCGTCCGGTACCGCTCCGATGTTGCCTGCCGCGCCGCCGCGTCCCAGCCGGGGCGGAAGTGGCGCGAGGCGAGCACGTACCCCAGCTCCGCCAGCGTGTCCGCGTCCGCCCACGCCACCAGCGTGCCTGCGTCCAGGGCCTCGGCCAGGGGGCGCGCGTGCGGGTCCGCGAAGGCGAACAGGTCCAGCACCACGTTGGTGTCGAGCACCACCGGCAGGGGAGGAGGCATTGCGCTATGCTCGCCCGGAAGCTCATGAGGGTGGGATGGAATTACAGCTCCTGAAGTGTCCTGGCTGCGGCGCGAAGCTGCCGATTCCCTCCGCGCCCAACGGCATCCTCGTCTGCGAGTACTGCGGCGCCATGGTGTCCGCCTCGGGAGCAGCGGTGTGGCCCATGCCCGCGCGCCCCGCGGATGACCCGCCCTTCGCTCCGGACCGGCCGCGCGTCACCGTCGCGGGCACGCGCTACGTGCTGCTCGGGCGCCTGGGCCGCGGGGACAGCAGCGACGTGTTCCTCGCGCGGCGGGACGCGCGCATCACCGAGCTGGTGGTGCTCAAGGTGGTCCGGGCCCTGTCGGACGCGGACCTCCTCACGCGCGAGTACGAGATTCTGGAGGCGCTCCAGCGCAGCGAGGCCCAGGGCGCCGAGCACTTCTCGCGACTCCTCCCCCGGCCGGTGGCCCGGGGGCCGGTGAAGGACCCCGAGGGCACCCCGCGCGCGGCGGCGGTGTACCGGTGGCACAGCGGCTTCCAGCACGCCTTCACCGAGATACGTGAGGAGTACTCCAGCGGCGTGGACCCGCGCGCGGCGGTGTGGATGTGGAAGCGCCTGCTGGAGCTGCTCGGCTTCGTGCACCGCGCCGGCTACGCGCATGGCGCCGTCCTCCCCCCACACCTGCTGGTGCACCCGAGAGACCACGGCCTCATGCTCGTGGGCTGGGCCAGCGCCGTGCGCTACACCACGCGCCAGAAGCTGCCCGCCTTCAGCGCCGCGCACCGCGACTTCTACCCTCAGGCGCTCCTGCGCGGAGAGACACCGGACCCCACCACGGACCTGGTGATGAGCGCCCGCTGCATCGCGTGGCTGCTGGGAGGCGACCCCGTGTCGGGCGCCATGCCCGGAGGCGTGCCTCCCGCGCTGGCGGACCTGCTGCGCAGGCAGTGCGACGAGAAGCCCGCCGAGGCGGCCGATGCGTGGCGGCTCAAGGAGCTCGTGGACCAGGCGGCGCGCGAGTCCTTCGGCCCGCCGAAGTTCATCCACTTCACCATGCCAGGGTGGCGCTGATGGGATACGGCGGCTACAGCTACGAAGCCCACGAGACGATGACCCGCGTGCGGGCGGTGCTGCCGCGCCAGGAGGTCTTCAAGCAGCGCCGCTGCCATCCGCTGATGGAGCCGCACGGCGTGAAGTGGCGCGAGAGCCGGGACAGCGACGCGCACCCGAAGTCGCTGGGCATCGTCTTCTCACTGGACGTCACCGGCTCCATGGGTGACATCCCCGACCTGCTCGCGCGCCAGCGGCTGCCGGCCTTCATGAAGGCGCTGCTGGATGCGGGCATCGCCGATCCACAAGTCTTGTTCATGGCGGTGGGTGACGCGAACGACGACCGCGCGCCGCTCCAGGTGGGCCAGTTCGAGTCCTCCGAGCGGCAGATGGACCAGTGGCTCACTTGGAGCTTCCTGGAGGGCGGAGGCGGGCCGGCGGGCATGGAGTCGTATGAGCTGGCCATGTTCTTTGCCGCCCGCCACACGGACCTGGACTGCTGGCGCAAGCGGCAGCACCGCGGCTACTTCTTCATGACGGGTGACGAGCGGCCCTACGGCTACGTCTCGCGCCGCCAGGTGAAGCAGCTCATCGGCGACTCACTGGAGCAGGACCTGCCGGTGAAGCACGTGGTGGACGAGCTGCAGCGCACCTACGAGCCGTTCTTCCTCATCCCCGACATCGCCCGTGCCCGGAACTGCGAGCGGGATTGGCGGGAGCTGCTCGGCGACCGCGTCATCTGCATGGAGGACCCCACCGACACCGTGGAAGTCGCGGCGGGGCTGGTGGGGCTGTGCGAGGGGGCCTTCTCGGACCTGGACGCGCTCGCCCGGCATCTGAAGACCCAGGACATGACGCGGCAGCGGCTGGGCGCGGTCATCCGCGCGCTCACGCCCTTCGCGGCGACGCTCGGCCGGGACGGCATCCCCCGGCCCCGCCTGGAGGATGACTACCTCCCCACGAACGACGGGGAGTCCGGCCACCGGCGCATCGGCTGAAGCGGCGGCGGCCACGGAACGGGCGTCGAATCGGGTTCCGAGGCAATGACGGAACGATGACGAACTCATGGACACGGGTCCACCCTCCGGTCAGGGCGGCTGCGTACCGTGGCTCTCGGTTGTTCGCACCCGTCGTTTCCCCAGTGGGCCACGCCCTGGCCCAACGCGCGAGGAGGCGCGTCTCGTTCCAGCCATGACCTTCAAACTCACGGAGCTGTGGGGCCACATGGGCCCCTTCGCGCAGTTCATCATCATCGTGATGGCAGTCATGTCGGTCGTCTCCCTGGTCATCCTCGCCGAGCGCGCGCTCGTCTTCCGCACGTCCCGCCGCAACTCACGCCGGTTCGCCGCGGAGATGGGCCCGCTGCTCGCCAGGGGCGACTTCGAGGCCGTGGCCCGGGCGAAGACGGGCGGAGACATGGGCTACCTCGGCCGGACCATCCGCGCGGGGCTGGCCGCCTACAACGTCTCCACCACGGACTCGGACAGCCGTGACGAGGCCATGGAGTCGGTGGCGCGCAGCCTGGAGCGCCAGGCCCAGCGCGAGGTGCAGAGCCTCAAGCGCGGCCTGGGCCTGCTGGCCACCGTGGCGTCCACCGCCCCCTTCGTGGGCCTGCTCGGCACCACCATGGGCATCGTCACCGCGTTCGAGCAGATGGGCGCGTCGAACGCGGGAGGCATCGGGACCATCTCCACGGGCATCTCCGAGGCGCTCGTCACCACGGCCTTCGGCCTGCTCGTCGCCATCCCCGCGGTGATGGCCTACAACTCCCTGCAGGGCTGGGTGGATGCCCGCGCGGTGGACGTCTCCGAGGCCAGCAACGAGTTCCTCGACGCCGCCGCCCGCGCCCTCAAGCGCGCCCGCGCCGCCGCCGCCGCCGCGAGGTGAGCGCCTCCCCTGCTCCCGTGACCTTGCACGGGCGCGGGGAAAGAGAGAAGACTCGCCCGGACCTCACCTGGGAGCGTTCGTGAAGGATGAAGTGCCGAACCGGGAGCTTGCTCGTCCGCGAGGCGTGGGGGCCGTGACGGTGCTCGGTATCGTGAGCAAGGGGCTCCTGCTGAGCGGTGCCTCCTTCGGAGCCGCGGGCCTGCTCACGACGCCCTGGCTCTACATCCCGGCGGGGGTGCTCGCGGTCGCCTCCGGTGTCGTCTACATCGTGCGAGAAGCGCTCGCCGACCACTCGGGTCGAGCGCTCCCCACGCACGCGCCCCGCATCGGCCTGGGCGCGGAGGTGCACGCCACCGCCGTCGTCGAGCCGGGAGCGGTCATCGAGATGGGGACGACGATTGGCCCCGGCGCGAAGGTGCAGTCGGGCGCCGTCGTCCGCATGGGCGCCACCGTGGAGAGCGGGGCCACGGTGGAGAGCGGTGCGGTGATTGGCTGGGGCGCCACGGTGAAGCAGGGCGCCACCGTCCAGCACGGGGCCAGCGTCGGCGCGGGAGCCACCGTGGGGCGCAACGCCGTGCTGCGGGCGGGAGGACACCTCGGGGCAGGCGGGACGCTGGGTGGCGACGTGACGGCCCATGTACCGGCTCGCCCCGCCCTCGCCGCGGCTCCCGAGCCGGCCCCCGTCGTCGAGGACTCGCGCGCCCGGGAGCTCGAGGCGCTCTGTGACAAGCTCGAAGCCGAGCTGCGCCATGGCTCTCCGGCGCTCCGCGCCTTCCTGGGCACGGACGCGGGCTCCGTCGCGACGCTGCGGACCGGGGTGCGAGACCTGCTGGCGCGCGAGCGGGGCCTCCGGCGGGAGGTCGCCCCCGAGCTGCTGGCCCGGCTGGAGCGCGAGCGCACCGCGCTCCAGGCGCGGATTGCGGCCGCCACCGATGAGCAGGTGCGCGCGACGCTCGAGGGCGCCGTCGCCGCCATCGACGAGCAGCTCGCCCAGCGCCAGCGGCTCGGACGCAACGCGGACCGGCTCGACGCGGAGCTGACCCGGCTGAAGTGGAGCATGGACTCGGTGCTGGCCCAGCTCGTCCAGGTCAAGAGCGTCGGGAGCACCGCCCCCTCACCCGACCTCGAGCGGGGCCTGGGGCGGGTGCGCGAGGAGCTCAACGCGGTGACCGAGGCCCTGGAGCACATGGACAGCGAGGAACGTGCCTCGCTCCGGCCCATCCAGGACCTCCAGGAGACGACCCCGGCCCCGCCCAGGGGCCGGGTGAGGAGCTGAAAGGCATTCCAGGGAACCGCGCGGCGCCATCCAAAGACGCCACGCGAGGCCTTCCAGCCGGCGTGTCCGTCAGGGGGTGTAATAGAAGGCGGAGCCCCAGAGGAAGCCGCTCTTGCCACTCGGCGGAGAGCCCAGGTAGCAGTTGGCGCCGTCGAACCAGCCCTGCTCGCAGACGTTGTTCGGGCCGCGCGTCATGTAATAGTGGTTGGCGTGCATGAACGGCGAGCCGTCAGTCGCCGGGACGGCGTGGACGTAGCAGTTGGCGCCATCATAGACGGCATCGATCGTGGAGCCATTCCAGGTGGCATCGAGCGGGCACGCATCGCCCGGCACGGTGACCACGAAGCTGGAGCCGCACACGACCTGGCCCAGGGTGTTGATGACCTGCATCGTCACGGTCGACTGCCGCCCCGGGAGCGCGCCGGGGGCCATGATGAAGCTCAGGTAGAGCGTGGTCGCCGAGCCGATGAAGCCCTTCTGACCCGTGCTGGTGTTGGTGAAGCCAGGGGCGGCGCTGAACGCCAGGTTGATGAGGCCGGCGCTGCCCGAGAACGACGCGGTGATGTAGTACGTCCCGTATGCCAGCCCCGAGACATTGATGGTGTCCGCGTACGAGGTGTTGGGCGCAACGGACGTATTGGTCGGCCAGCTCAGACACTGGGCGTCCGCGCGACCGGGCGCGGCGACAACGAGCGCCAGTGCCACGGCCATCACGAACAGCCAGCTGCGGGACGCGCTGGAACGACAGGCTGACAGCGGGTTCTCGACGTGCATGTTACCCCCTTCGGCGAAAGCTTCGCATTGCAGGAATTGAAACACTGACAGCATTAACACTATCAACAACTCACGTCGAGACATGAATTGTAGCGTCTGATGTTACAGGTCTGGCATCCGCGTCCGAAACAAACACCGCCGTAACATCCGGCGTTACAACCGGGACACTGATGTCGCTGTGAAGCACCCATCCTGTTAGACTTGCTCCACCCCGGACACGAGTGCCTCCGGGAGCAAACCCGGGAGGGGCGTCATGACGTGTCTATTGAAACGAGGCACCTGGTCGGTCGGTCTGCTCATGGCGGTCCTCGCGCTGCCAGCGGCGGCCGTGGCCGCGCCTTGCACCGCCGCGCAGTGGAACGCCATCCTCGCCCCGGCCACCGAGACCAGCGTCGAGGCGGTCGTCGACTGCGACCTCACGCTGACCCCGCTGTCCGCGGCAGCCATCACCCGGCGCCTCGTCTTCCTGGGCGCGCCGAGCACGGGACGCACGCTCGACTGCGGGGGAGGTGTCATCGAGAACGCACCGCTCTCCACGATAGAGGTCCGCTCCCGCGAGGTGGGGCCGTCCAGCATCGCCGGGGTGTCCACGTGGGAGCGCGTCAGCAACGTCACCATTCGCAACTGCGAGCTTGTCGGCTCCGTGCGCATCATGGGGATGGCCTCCAACGGCGAGGGCGCGCAGCTCCGCGCCTCGTCACGCGTGTCGGGCCACGTCTCGCGCGCCCGCGCCGCCGCGCCCAGCGGCATCACCCTCGACGGGGTGACCATCAGGGGCATCGGGCGGATTCCGCTCTACATCGCGCCCGGCGTGCAGGGCACGACCCTCATCCGCTCGCACATCACCGGCACCTCGAGCAGCGTCGCCGTGTACCTGGACGCGGAGTCGACCCGCACGACCCTCCGGGACAACGAGATCGACACCAACACCACCGGCCGGGAGCTCGTTGCAATCGACGCGTCCTCCCACAACCGCATCATCAGCAATCGCTTCTCATCGCTGGAGGACGGTGGAATCTATCTCTATCGCAACTGCGGCGAGGGAGGGACGATTCGAATCACCACGCCGAGCTCGAACGAGATCATCAACAACGTCTTCTACTACGCCACGTACAGCGGCTCGAATCCGGCGGTCTTCCTCGGGGCGCGCAACGGCAACCGGAACTACTGCGGGCTCGATGCCGGCTTCGGGTACGGCAGCAGCGTGGATGACCGTGACTTCGCGACCGAGAACGTCGTGATGCAGAACCAGCTCTACGTGCGGTCGGTCGCCGACATGATTCAGACGCGCTGGCCGGATCCGAACTCGCCGAACTACGTCGGCCACAACACCACGGTCACCAGCGCCGTGTCCCGGCTGGCGGGCTGCTACGTTCCAGAGGCGTACACGACTGACTTCATCAGCCATGGCCGCGGCGTCGACGTGTTCCGCGACGGCGCCGGCGCTCCGTACTGCGGGGGCATCCAGCTGACCTGCAACGACGGGGACCTCCAGTATGCCTGGGACACGAGCTGTCGCATCGACGAGCTCCCCTTCGGCTGCGCCATCTCCGGCAGCGACGAGGGCTGCAGCGGGGTCGTCTTCTGCCCCAGCTTTGGCCAGCTCATCGGCGCGCGCGCGGCGTGCAACCTCGAATACGGAAGCATCAGCGACGCCCAGCTCGCCTCGGTACCCCCTGACATGCTCAGCGTCGTCCGCGCTTCCGATGTGCCCGCCGAAGGCAGCTGCTGGCTGGGGCGCAATACCCTGAGCGTGGGGAACCTCGGGATTGCGCGCACCCTGCGCATCAGCTCGGAGGGCTACGGCTGCCGGGAGCACGACGGCAACGGTGGCGAGTGTCACATCCGTGGGGCCGCCTGGTGCTACTACCCCTGAGCCCCTGGCGGAGGTTGTAAGGTCGAGCATCGTGAAGGCTCCTCACGGATGAGCACCTCGCGCACAGCCTGGCTCGTCGTCGACCTCGGCTTCGGTGACGCCGGCAAGGGCACGCTCACCGACTGGCTGGTGCGCCGCCATGGCGCGGGGCTCGTGGTGCGCTTCAACGGCGGCGCCCAGGCCGGGCACAACGTCGTCACCGACGACGGGCGCCACCACACCTTCGCCCAGTTCGGCGCCGGCACCTTCGTCCCGGGCGTGCGCACGCACCTGGCGCGCTCCACCATCCTCCACCCGCTGGCCATGCTGGTGGAGGCCCGCTACCTGGCGGAGCGCGGCGTGCCGGACGCGCTGGAGCGGACCACGCTGAGCGAGGGCGCGCGAATCATCACGCCCTTCCACCAGGCCGCGAACCGGCTGCGCGAGCTGGCGCGAGGCGCGGGACGCCACGGCACCTGCGGCGTCGGCGTGGGAGAGACGGTGCGCGATGCCCTCGCCTCCCCGGGGGATGCGCTCCATGGCGGGGACCTCGCCCAGCCCGCCGTGCTCGTGCGCAAGGCCCGCGCCGCGCAGGAGCGCCTGCGCGCCGAGCTGTCCGAGGTGCTGCGCGTCACGCGAGGACTGCCCCAGGCCACCTCCGAAATCACGCTGCTGGAGCACCCGAACGTGGCCGCCAACTGGGCGGACGCAGTGGAGGCCCTGCGCCCGCGCGAGCGCGTGGTGGGCGACGACTGGCTGGCCTCACGCCTCCGCGGCGGTGGCACCGTCTTCGAGGGCGCCCAGGGCGTGCTGCTGGACGAGTGGCGTGGCTTCCATCCCCACACCACCTGGAGCACCTGCACCTTCGACCTCGCCCTGGAGCTGCTGCGCGAGGCCGGCTTCGACGGCGAGGTGCACCGGCTCGGCGTGCTGCGCACCTACGCCACCCGCCACGGCGAGGGCCCCTTCCCCACCGACGAGCCCGCGCTCGCGCCGCGCGTCCCCGAGCCCCACAACGGCGCCGGAGGCTGGCAAGGCGGCTTCCGCGTGGGCGCCTTCGACGCGGTGCTCGCCCGCTACGCCCTGGCCGCCGTCGGAGGTGTGGACGCGCTGGCCCTCACGCACCTGGACCGCCTTGCTCGCCACTGGCCCGTGTGTACGACGTACCGCGCGCCCCCGGGGTACGACGACGTGCTCGTCCGGGACACCGTGGACGCCTCGCGGGTGACGGCGCTGCGCCTGGGCCCCCACCGCGACCTCGCCCACCAGGAGCGCCTCACCCACGCGCTGGCCACGTGCGAGCGCGTCCGGGAGGAGTTGGACCTGGGCGAACAGCCCGACGGGCGCACGGACCGCTTCGTGGCCTGGGTGGAGTCCACGCTGGGAATCCGGGTGGCGGTGACCTCCCACGGCCCCGCGGCGAGGGACAAGCGGGAGCGGGGGCTGACGCCGCGTGTACGTCCGGGCTAGCCTCTGGCCCGTCATTCAGAGGGGGTTTCCGCCACATGGGGTACGGCAGCTACAGCTACGAAGCGCACGAGGCGATGACGCGGGCCCGCAAGGACCTGCCGCAGCAGGAGGTCTTCCAGCAGAAGGCCTGTCATCCGAAGATGGACCCATACGGCGTGAAGCTCCGCGAGAGCCGTGACAGCGCCGAGCACCCGAACTCGCTCGCCGTCATCATGGCGCTCGACGTGACGGGCTCCATGGGCAACATCCCCGAAATCCTCGCGCGGCAGACGTTCCCCTCCTTCATGAAGGACCTGATGGCGGCGGGCATCCCCGACCCGCAGGTTCTCTTCATGGCCGTGGGCGACGCCTACATGGACCGCGCGGCCCTCCAGGTGGGCCAGTTCGAGTCCTCCGAGCAGCAGCTGGACCAGTGGCTCACCTGGATGTTCCTGGAGCGCGGCGGCGGCTCCAACCCCGGCGAGACGTACGAGCTGGGCATGTACTTCGCCGCCGAGCACACCGCGATGGACTGCTACGAGAAGCGCGGGAAGAAGGGCTACTACTTCACGACGGGCGACGAGCCCGGCTTCCCCCACGTGGCCAAGGAGCACGTCGAAGCGCTCATCGGCACGAAGATGACCCGGGACGTGCCCATGGAGGAGGTCGTCAGCCGGCTGGACAAGACCTTCCACCCGTTCTTCCTCATCCCCGACCAGCGCCGCCGGGCCCGCTGCGAGAGCTTCTGGCGGGGCTACCTGGGCGACCGCGTCATCTGCATGGACGACCCGGCGGACACCTGCGACGTGGCCGCGGCGCTGGTGGCCCTCACCGAGGGTGCCGTCCAGAGCGTCGACGCCATCGCCGAGCGGCTGCGCGCGGCGGGTGCCCCGAAGGAGCGCGTGAAGGGCGTCGTCCACGCCATCGAGCCGTGGGCGAAGGTCCTCCAGCGGCGCGCACGGTAGGACAGATGCCCGCGAGGCCCTTTCCCACGGGGCCTCGCGCCGTGGTACCCCGGGGGCCGTGAGTCACTCCTTCGAACAGCTCGGCCTCTCGCGGGAGACGCTCGGCGCCCTGCGCCGCGCGCGCTTCACCCAGCCCACCCCCATCCAGGAGCAGGCCATTCCGCCGGCCCTCGAGGGGCGGGACGTCATCGGCTGCGCCGCCACCGGCACCGGCAAGACGGCCGCGTACGTGGTGCCCCTGGCGGAGCGCTTCGCCGGCAAGAAGGGCACGCTCGGCCTGGTGCTCGCCCCCACGCGCGAGCTGGTGCTCCAGATTGCCGAGCCCGTGCGCTTCTTCGCGGAGCCGCTCGGCCTCACCCACGCGGTGGTCATCGGCGGCGAGGACATGGGCGCCCAGGTCGAGGCCCTGAAGACGCGCCCCACCTTCGTCCTCGCCACGCCGGGGCGGCTGGTGGACCTGCTGGAGAACGACGCCGCCGACTTCCCGAACCTGGAAGCCCTGGTGCTGGACGAGGCGGACCGGATGCTGGACATGGGCTTCCTGCCCCAGCTTGAGCGCATCTTCGCCGCCATTCCCCGCCGCCGGCAGACGCTCCTCTACTCCGCGACGCTGGGCCCGGACGTGAGCCGCTTCGCCCGCGAGCGCCTCTACAAGCCCGTGCGCGTGGAGGTCACCCGCAGCGGCACCCCGGCCGAGCGCGCCGAGCAGCGGCTCTACTTCGTGAGGCCGGAGGAGAAGACGCCGCTGCTGCTCACGCTGATGGCCCGCGACGAGCAGACGACGCTCGTCTTCACCCGCGCGAAGGAGCGCGTGGAGAAGGTGCACAAGGCGCTCCAGAAGGCGGGCTACCGCGCCGCCCTGCTGCACGCGGACCGCACGCAGAACCAGCGCCGGCAGGCCATGGAGGGCTTCCGCGACGGCACCTACCGCTGCCTCGTGGCCACGGACATCGCCGCGCGCGGGCTGGACGTGGAGAACGTGGGGCACGTCATCAACTACGACCTGCCGCACGCGCCCGAGGACTACGTGCACCGCATCGGTCGCACCGCTCGCGCCTCGGCCAGCGGGGTGGCGTCCACCTTCGCCATGACACGCGAGGGACAGGTCATTTCCCGCATCGAGCACATCATGCGCTCGGAGATTCCCCGCGTCCCGGTGCCGCGCGAGGACCCCGTCTTCAAGGAGGCGTGGGAGCAGTTCCTCGCCGCGCAGAAGGACCCGGGGCCGCCGCAGCAGGACCACGGCCAGGGCAAGCGCGCACCGGACCAGGGCCCCGGGCGGCACGCGCGGACGCACAAGAAGCGAAGCCCCTGAGCGCCGCTCAGGGGGAGCCCTGCGGCTCCTTCTCCAGCTCCGCCCGGAAGAACGCGCTCCCGCGCGCCAGCTCCGCCATGTACGGCCGCACGTCCTCGCGGGCCTCGGCGGACAGCTGCGCGAAGGGAATCACGTGCTCGTCCGGCACGTAGCGGAACGTGAGGTTGATGCGGCGGGTGCGGAAGTCCGGCAGCTCCGGCGGCATGACGTGGCCGGCGCGCGTGTCCACGCGCTGCACGCGGTGGAACGTCTGCTCCTTCCAGCGCGCCCCGCCGAAGAGCTGGAGCGAGCCGTCATCCAGCCACTGCTCCAGCACCACCTCGTCGCGCTCGCCCGGGCGGGAGGAGGTGACGAACTGGATGAGGGCGCGCTCGCCGAAGGACAGCGAGGCCACCGGGCCCGGCTCGAAGTCCTTGTGCTCGCCCACGCGCGCGGTGTCCACCCAGCGCCCGTCCTCCAAGCGGCTGCCGTAGAAGTTCACCAGGCACGTGTTGAGGTGCCAGCGCGGGGGCATGTCCGGCCCGCGGAACATCCGCCGCGCCAGCTCTTCAATCTTCGTCACCTGGCGCTGGAGCACCGCCGGGAAGGGCTCCGCCTTCACGCACCGGTTCAGCACGCCCTTCGGCGGGCGGTAGTAGTCCAGGCACGCGAACTGCCAGTTGCCCAGCCAGTACACCGGCCGCAGCAGCCGCCGCTGGGACTGCCCCGCGGGCGGCGGGAAGTGCTTCGAGTAGCGCATCTCCCACAGCGGGTGGAGCGCGCCGAGCCACGCGACGGCCTCCGCGCGGTCCGCCGCCGACAGGAAGCTGGCGTTGTAGTGGTGGCCCGGGGTGCGCTGGCGGGCCTTGTGGGCCAGGGAGCGCCCCCGGCTGGGAGGAAGGGCCATGAGCGCCCCCGTGCTACAGCCGACAGGGGCCTTTGCGCAATCCGGACGGCTGGAGTGTTGGTAGGAGGCCGAGCACCGAAAGCCCCATGCCCGAAGACCGCATTCACGCGCTGTATCGCACCTACGGGCCCGCCCTGTACGCCCGGTGCCGCCAGATTCTGGGGGATGACGCCGCCGCCGCGGACGCCGCCCAGGAGACCTTCCTCCGCGTCCACCGCCACCTGGACCGGGCTCCGGATGGCACCCAGGCCCTGGCCTACATCTACCGCATCGCCACCAACTACTGCCTCAACCAGGCGAGGAACCGTCGCCGCCAGGCGCAGCCCGTGGCCGAGCTGCCCGACGTGCTGGGCGCCGACACGGAGCGGCTGCTGGAGGACCGGGACCTCGCCCGCCGCCTCATCACCACCGCCCCACCCAAGGTGGCGGAGGTCGCCTGGCTCCACCTCGCCGACGGGATGACCCAGGACGAGGTGGCGGAAGTCCTCGGCATTTCCCGTCGCACCGTCGTCAACCGGCTCGCCGACTTCCACCGGCATGCGCGCACGCTCACCGGGAGCAACCCCTCATGAACCCCGCCCCCGTCCACCTCTCCAGTCTCAAGCTCGATGCCCTCGCGCTGGACGCGCTGCCCGCCGGGGAGCGCGCCGCCGCCCGGGCCCACCTCGACACCTGCGCCACCTGCCGCGCCCGCGCGGACGAGCTGGCGGCGCTGCGGAGCCACTTCACCGTGAATGTGCTCCCCCGCACCGTGTCCGCCCTCCAGCGGCCTCCCGCGTGGCGCTCCGCCTGGCGCTGGTGGGTGCCCGCGCTGGCCGCCGCCACCGCCGTCCTGCTGGTGATGGTGCGTCCGGTGACTCCGGACGACGGCCCCGAGTTCGGCGTGAAGGGCGGCGCGGCGCTCCAGCTCTACGCCCACCGGGGCGAGCGCACCTGGAAGGTGGAGGAGGGCGAGGCGCTGGCCCCGGGGGACCAGGTGCGCTTCCGGATGGATGGCGGCGGGCTGCCGTACGCACTGGTGGTGTCGGTGGATGGCGCCGGTCAGGTGAACACGTACTACCCGTTCGGTGGACAGGCGAGCGTCCTCCTGCCCCTGAGCGACATGGCGGAGCTGCCCGGCAGCATCGTGCTGGACGAGGCGCCCGGCCCGGAGCGGCTCTTCGCCCTCTTCTCCCGTGAGCCGCTGACCTTCGACGCGGTCGCCCCGGCGCTGCGAGCGCTCGCGGAGGGCGGAGCGGCTACCATCCGCGAGCGCACCCACCTGCCCGTCCCCGCGAGTGCGCAGGCCACCTTCCTCTTCGAAAAGACCCGGCATTGATGCTCCTCGCCCGCTGCCTCCTGCTCGTCGCCGCGCTCACCGCGGCCCTGCCCGCGCACGCCAACACGCGCCGCCTCGCAGTCCTCGTGGGCCACAACATCGGCAGCGGCGAGCGCCCGCCGCTGCGCTACGCGGAGGCGGACGCCGCGAAGCTCGCGGGCGTGCTCACGGAGCTGGGGGACGTGGCGCCCTCGGACGTCCTCATGCTCCAGGGGAAGGACCTGACCACGGTGCGCGCCGCGCTGGAGCGCGTGGCCCGTCAGGTGGCCGCGCTGCGCGCCGAGCCCGGCACGCGCGTGGTGCTGCTCTTCTACTTCTCGGGCCACTCCGACGGCGTCGCGCTGGAGCTGGGCACGGAGCGCCTGCCCTACGCGGACCTGCGCCAGTGGCTGGAGGCGACGCGGGCCGACGTGCGGCTGGCCATCGTGGACAGCTGCCGCAGCGGCGCGCTGCTGCGCTTCAAGGGCGGCCGCCCCGGCCCCGGCTTCGAGCTGCGGCTGACGGACGAACTGCACAGCAGCGGCCACGCGCTGCTCACCTCCAGCGCGGAGGACGAGCTGGCGCTGGAGTCGCGCGAGGTGGGCGGCTCGCTCTTCACGCACCACCTGGTGTCCGGGCTGCGCGGCGCGGCGGACTCCTCGGGGGACGGGCTGGTGACGCTCGCCGAGGCCTATCAATACGCGTATGCCCACACCGTGTCGGCCACGGCGGACGTGCTGCTGGGCCGCCAGCACCCGGCCTATGACTACCGGCTGAGCGGCAAGGGCGAGTTCGTGCTCACCCAGCTGCCCAGCCCCGGCACGGCGCTGCAGCTGCCGCGGGACTTCGAGCGCGCGCTGCTGCTGCGCCCCGGCCGGGGACAGGTGCTGGCGGAGCTGGGCCCGGGCGCGGTGCCCCGGCTGGCGGTGCCTCCCGGCGAGTACGAGCTGCGCGCCTGGCGCGCCGGACGCCAGCACCGGGGCACCGTGCACGCCTCCAATGGACAGGTGAGGCAGGTGCGCTGGGAAGACCTCACGCCCATGTCCGCCGCCACCACGGTGTCCGGCGGTGCCAAGGGAATCACCGTGGCGGCCCCACCGGCGCCCTCGCGTGAGCCCTTTCTGCGCCTGGGCGTGAGGGGTGGCCTGCGCCAGGGGGTGGCGGACGGCGTGGGGCCGCTCCAGGCGCTGCGGATGGAGCTGACCGGGGCGGCCCTACAGGGGCCGGTGCTGTCCGCGGAGCTGGCGCGCGGGGCCCGGCCCGAGGGGCGCGAGTTCTCGGGCGCGCTGACGCTGGGCTATCGCTGGGGCGTGCGGCGGGGCGCAATGGAGGCCACAGCGGGCCTGGATGCAGGAGCGCAGTTCGTCCGCCAGTCCACGGGAGCCGGTGTCGGCTGGTTCATCGCGCCCGGCCTGGGCCCCTCGGCCACGCTGTCATGGAGGGTGGCGTCCCGGCTGGCCCTGCAGCTCGGAGGCCGCGCGCCCCTGCTCCTCGTTCATGAGGACGGGGCCGGGAAGGCGCGGCTGCTGCCCGGCGCGGACCTGGGCGTGCGTATCGACCTCTGACGGCGGGTTGCGCAGTTCCAACCGCTGCGGGGTTCTTCCGCGTGACCGAAGCAACGGAGGCTGTCGTGACGCGGAGCAGAGCGGGTGTGCTGTGGCTGGGAGCGCTGTGCCTGTGGGTGGCCTGCGGGCCGGGGGTGAGCCGGGAGCTGGAGCCCGGGGCTCCGGACGGGGGAGGCCCGGACTCTTCCGCCATCAACTCGGAGACCTCCCTCACTGGCGTCGACTCGGAGTGGGCGGACGTGGAGGCGAAGCAGATAAGAGTCCGGGTGCGGGGCACCGGGTTCACTCCCGAAAAGGCCCTGATTCTCGTCGACACGCCTGTCCCGTACACCTTCGTGAGCGACACGGAGCTGGTGGCCGCCATTCCCATGGAAGGCCGTGCATGGAGCGCGATCCCGTTCACGGTGGGAAACCCGGCCCCCGGCGGGAGGAGGGCCCCCCCGCTGTACCTGCCCTATCCCCGTCCCGAGCTCTTCAGCGTCAGCCCGGATACGGTGGTCTCCGAGCCTGACGCGCCCCTCCGCGTGACGGTGACCGGCCGCAACTTCCTGGCGGGAGGCATGCTGCGCTTCCGAGGCAAGCAGTACCCCACCACGGTGCTGGGGACCGGCTCCGCCGAGGCGGAGCTTCCCACCTCGGCCCTGTTCGCCATACCCAGGGAAGAGGGAGCCTCCCTCTCCATCAGCGCGCCCGGGCCCTTGGCGATTGAAACCCAGCCGCTCCCCCTGATGAGCGTGCGCGACCCCGAGCCCCACATCGAAGGCGTCTGGCCTCCCACCCTGAGCGCGACCGCCGCTCATGACACCGCCGACGGAGGTGTTTACTCCTCCGTCCCGCTGAGCATCCGGGGGCGGGACCTGCGCCCCTTCACCGAGGTGACCTGGAATGGAAGGCCGGTGCGCTCGGCGCACTACCAGGCGCATGACGTAATCCATCTGTCCCTGCCGCGCGAGGAGCTGTCCGCTCCGGGCGTGGCCTCCTTGAGGCTGCAGAACAGCCAGGGCCAGGTGTCGCCGCCCTTCCTCGTTCCGGTCCTCCCGGGGCCCGCGCTGCACGAGCTTTCGCCGCAGCGGGCGCAGGTGTCGGCGCTGTCCGGCGCGGGCGCTCTGGCCCTCGCTATCTACGGAGAGGGCTTCGGCCGCGACTCGGTCGTCTACTGGAATGACCGGGCGCTGGTCACGACCCACGGGGGGAACACACGGGGAGACTCCCTCCAGGCAACCGTGCCGCCCGAGGAGCTGGCGCTTCCGGGCACGCAGCTCGTGACGGTGCGCCGGGGCTCGGATGGCACCGTGTCGGAAGCGCTTCCCTTCCAGGTGGTGACCGAGACGACCGCTCCAGTGGCCCTCTCCCTCCAGCCCGCGGTGGTGACGACCGGCGTCGAAGAGCGCCTCGTGGTCTCCGGCCGAGACTTCACGAAGCGCTCCGTCGTACGGCTGGATGGCCAGGACCGCTCGACGTCTTTCGGTTCGGAGGAACTCCTCACCATCACGCTGACGGGGGCGGACCTCGCGCAGGCGGGCGTGCGGACGGTGACGGTACATACCCCCGGCCCCGGGGGCGGAACGTCACTCCCCCTGCTGCTGCGGGTGGATGCCCGCAGGCCCGTGCCCAGCCTCAAGGGCATGTCGGAGCTGTCCGTGACTGCCGGAGGCGGCGCGCGGAGCTTCGACCTGTGGGGCCATGGCATGGGGCCCTACTCCGAGGTGCGCTGGAATGGAGAGGTGATTCCCTCGAGCTGGAGCTGCTGTGACAGCGGTGGGCTGGACATCTCCGTGCCTGCAAGGCTCCTGGAAACACCAGGAGTGGCCCGGGTGAAGGTCACGAACCCCGCTCCTGGAGGAGGCACGAGCGAGGAGCTCCTCTTCGTCATCCGTGAGCCGGGCGCCTCATCCCTCAGGCTCTCCACTCTCGTCCTCGAACGCCCGGACAAGGACCTCTTTCTCGAGGTGCGGGGCAGCAGCGGCTTCACCGAGGAAACGCAGTTCCTGATGAACGGCCGGATGCTTGCCTCCACCCACACGGGTTCCATCTTTCGAGCCCTGCGCCTCTCCCCTGAGGACCTGAGCGCTCCGGGCCCGGTGGAGTTCCAGGCTGTCACGCCCGGGCAGCCGCCCAGCGCTCCGGCTTATCTGCATGTGGTGGGCCCCCGCCCCCCTCAACTTCGGGCGCTGAATCCGGCAGTGGTCTCCGTGGGGTCCTGGGACGCCGGTCAGCAGTACCCCCTGTTCGTCGAGGGCTTGGGCTTCGCCTCCTTCGACTACTCCTGGGAGGCCCATGCCCTGGTCACGACCGTCGACTGGGGCGGCGCCTCGCATCCCCTGGCCTATCACTGGGACTGGAACATCGGCTTCCATGCACAGCTCGACGGAGCAGACCTGGCCCGGCCGGGGACACTCCTCGTGAGCGTGTCCCGCGCCGCCGAAGGAGGAACGTCCTCGCTCCCGGCCATCCTCAACGTCGTGACAGAGCGGCCCGTGCCCCTCATCACCGGGGTGCAGCCCGCGACGGTGCGCGCCGGGGCTCCCGCGCTATGGCTGAGAGTCTCCGGCGCCAGCTTCCACACGGCCAGCAAGGTCTACTGGAATGACGAGCCGCTGCCCACGCGGCAGTGGCAGTCGTACTCCGAGCGGGGCCTGGAGGCACGGGTCCCCGGCACCTCCCTCACGGCCCGGGGCACCGCCTCCGTCACGGTGGTGACACCCGGGCCCGGCGGCGGGACGTCCCTGCCGCTGGCCGTGCGCGTGGAGTAGTCAGCGCGCGTGGGTGATGCCAGCGGAGGAGCCCTCGGAGGGCTCCTTCGCCACCGCCGGCACCGCGACGGCGGCCGGAGTCTCGGCGGACGCCTTCGCCACCACCGGCACCGCGGCAGCGGCAGGAGCCTCGGCGGACACCTTCGCCACCACTGGCACGGCAACGGCGGCAGGAGCCTCGGCGGACACCTTCGCCACCACCGGCACGGCAACGGCGGCAGGAGCCTCGGCGGACACCTTCGCCACCACCGGCACGGCGACATTGGCCGGAGCCGGAGCGGGCTTCGCGCACTCGGACGCCGCCGGCACCTCGGCCTTCGCGGCGACCTGCGCGAGCGCCGGGGCCTCGGGGGGCAGCCGACGCGGGGGCAACAGGAAGGGCGGCGGCACGGGGCAGTGCGTGCAGGGCCCGCGCAGCGGCACGGACAGCCGCTGCCCGGCGCGCAGGAAGTTGTTGCGCATCCGGTTGGCCTTCTTGATGGACGCCACCGTCGACCCGTAGCGCAGCGCAATCCCGCCGAGCGTGTCGCCGTTGCGGATGCGGTGCACCGTCACGTTGTGCTCGGGCTGGAGCGCGAGCAGCGGCTGCACCCGGCGGCCCAGCTCCTGGGCGCGCGCGTTGTGGAAGCGGATGTGGAAGTGGTCGCGGTGCCGGCGCGCGTGGCGGATGACGCCGGTGGGGCCGTCGTTGAACAGCGAGTCCAGCCAGGCCTTGTCCTCGCCCGCCGCCAGCGCGTGGTTGTAGATGACCTGCCGCACGCGGCGGTCCACCAGCACCATCTGCACGTCCGTCTTGGTGACGAGCGCCTTCAGGAAGGCCCAGTTGAGGGGCACGTTGATGTACCGCTCCCGCTCGCGCTCACGGATGGGCTCCGCCGTCGGGTAGTAGAAGCCGACGTCCACGTCCCGGCCGTTCTGGTGGCTCTTGTGGGGGCGCAGGTAGCCGCCCTCCTTGTTGCTCATCCCGTTGACGCGCAGGGGCGGCGCCTCCGGGAAGCGGGCCCGCACCTCGCGGATGGCCTCGGCCAGGTAGTTCACCGTCTCCTCGGTGGCCCACGCCACTTCGGGGGAGACGACAATCCAGTCCGGACCCTTCGGGAACGGCTTCGCATTCACCAGCCGGCCGCTGTGCACGAAGCCCACGGCCATGGACCCGAGCGACGCAATCTCGTCCTTCCACCGCCGCGTCAGCTCCTCCTCGGAAATCTCGGCCGTGTACAGCGGGCCCGTCGGCACCGCGTCCCCCGGCACCTCCGTCAGCTCGCCCTCGCCGACGTCGCCGCCCTCACCTTCCGCCGTGTCCTCCTCGCCCTCCAGGTCCTCCGCGCTCAGCGCGCAGCCTTCGCTGGCGTCCGGAGCGCCAGCGGCGGGTGTCGCCGCGACGGCGCCCTCCGTGACGGGAGACAGGGCCGCATCCGGCGGCCGCTCGGCGCGCGCCGCGTCCGAGACCTCGGAACGGGCAGCAGCGAGGGCCGGCGCAGTGCCAGCGGTGGGAGATACGCGCGCGGCACAGCCGGCGCAGACGAGCAGGAGCCAGATTGGGTAACGCACCGTCCCGAAGGATGACCCGGAATCCGTCCGAGCTCCAAGTACCTGCCTCGGATTTGTGGACGCCCCCCTGCCCTCGGGGGCCGCCCGGGGCCCGGCACCGCACACCCTCCAGAGTGGAGCGTGCCGGCCCACCGCCCTGCCCGGCTGCTATCCGGAGAGGCGCGGCGGGGCCGGTTGACGGCAGGCGCCGGGGCCGCTCAGCCCGCGACGGGCGGGGGAGGCGGCTCGGCGACGGCGACGTCCAGCGCCAGCTCGATCATCTCGTCGAACGACGTCTGCCGCTCCTGCGGGGTGAGGTGCTCGCCCGAGAGCAGGTGGTCGGAGACGGTGAGCAGCGCCAGCGCGCGGGCATTGAGCTCCGCGGCCACGCCGTAGAGCCCGGCGACCTCCATCTCGATGGCCAGGATGCCCAGGCGCGCCAGCGTGGCGTTGAGGCCCTCCTGCGGGTGGTAGAAGAGGTCGGACGTGAAGACGGAGCCTGCGCGCACCGGCCTGCCGCGCCGCTCGGCCGCCTCCACCGCCCGCCGCGCGAGGGTGAAGTCGGCGGCGGCCGGGAAGTCATGGTCCATCAGCCGCATCCGGTTCACCTTCGAGTCGGTGCCGGCGGCCGTCGCGACGATGACGTCCCGCAGCTTCACGTCCTGGCGCAGGGCCCCGCAGCTGCCCACGCGGATGAGCACGCGCGCGCCATACGTCTTGATGAGCTCGGTGGCGTAGATGGAGATGGAGGGGACGCCCATGCCGTGGCCCATGACGGACAGGCGGCGGCCCCGGTACGTACCGGTGAAGCCATACATGTTGCGCACGGAGGTGACGCCACGGGCCTCCTCCAGGAAGCGCTCGGAGATGTAACGGGCCCGGAGGGGGTCACCGGGCATCAGCACCACGTCGGCGAAGTCGCCCGGTGCGGCGGAGATATGGGGGGTTGCCATGGGCGCGCACCCTAGCGCAGCTACGGCCCCGCCACCCACGATACGTGGAAGTGGGCATCCAGCGTGGACAGGCTGTAGGTGGAGGGCAGCGGCGGGAAGGGCGCGGCCTTCTTCACGGCGGCCAGCGCGGCGGCGTCCCACGCCTTGGAGCCCGACTCCATGGACACCGTGGCGGAGACGAGCTTGCCGTCGCGGCCAATCACCGCCTGGACGACGGTCTTCTTCCCCAGGGCCGGAGTGCCCTTGGCACCGGGCTGTCGCCACTTGCCGGCCACGCGGGTGTAGACCTTCTGCTGGTAGTCGGCGCTCTTCAGCTCGTTCTGGAAGAAGGCCTCCAGTCGCGGGCTGCCGGCGGCGGCCAGCGCCACGGGGGCCACGCAGAGTGTGAGCAGCGCGACGAGGCTCAGACGGCGGATGCGGGACAGGGGCTCCAGGGTGCTCCCTCCATCGGTGGACGGGGCGCGAAGCTAGCCTGTCCCACGGCAAGCAGCACGGGCCCCTATCGCCCGCTGCCGCGCGGGTCGACAATGGAACACCCGCCCGAGAAGGGAGCGCACCGCCATGTCCACCACCCTTCCACCCGCCAGCGCCGCGCTGCTCCCTCCGGGTCCCCGCGGTGAGCCGCTGCTGGGCAACCTGCGGGCGCTGCGCAAGGACCCGCTCACCTTCCTCCCCGCGCAGGTGCGCGAGTACGGCGACGTGGTGCGCATGCGGGTGGGCCCGGTGTCGGTGACGCTGCTGGCCCACCCGGATGCGATTCGCCACGTCCTCCAGGACCACGCGCGCAACTACGACAAGCAGACGCGCGGCTTCGCGGTGATACGCGAGCTGCTCGGGCAGGGGCTGCTCACCAGCGAGGGAGACTTCTGGTTGCGCCAGCGCCGACTGGCCCAGCCCGCCTTCCACCGCCAGCGCCTGGCGGGCTTCGCGCGCACCATGGTGGACGCGACGGCGGACCTCGCCGCGGCGCTGGAGGCGCGCATCGCCAGCGGCCAGCCCTTCGACGTGGCGGAGGACCTCACGCACCTGACGCTGCGCATCGCCGGCCTCACCCTCTTCGGCACCGACGTGAGCAACGAGTCGCGCGCGGTGGGCGAGGCGCTCGGCCGGGTGCAGACGTTCGCCAACGCGCGCCTCACGCAGCTCATCCAGCTCCCCCGCGCCCTGCCCCTCCCGTCACACCGGCGCTTCGAGCGGGACGCGGCCACGCTGGACCGGGTGGTGCGCACCATCATCGAGCGCCGGCACCGGGAGGGAGCAGAACACCACGACCTCCTCCAGATGCTGATGGAGGCGCGCGACGAGGACACCGGCGAGCGCATGAGCGACACGCAGCTGCGCGACGAGGTGATGACGCTGCTGCTGGCCGGGCACGAGACGACGGCCAGCGCGCTGGCGTGGACGGTGGTGCTGCTGTCGCGCCACCCCGAGGTGCGGCGGAGCCTGGAGGCGGAGCTCGCCCGGGAGCTGGCGGGCCGCAACCCCACGGTGGAGGACCTGCCAAGGCTCGCGCTCACCCGCCGCGTGGTGGACGAGTCGCTGCGCCTCTACCCTCCCGCGTGGATTTTCTCCCGCAACGCCATCCAGGACGACGTCGTGTGCGGCTTCCGCATCCCCCGGGGCTCCTACGTGCTGCTGGTGCCCTGGGTGACGCACCGCCACCCGCGCCTCTGGGAAGCGCCCGAGAAGTTCGACCCGGACCGCTTCCTGCCCGAGCACGAGCGCGAGCGGCCGCGCTTCACCTTCTTCCCGTTCGGAGGCGGGCCTCGCCAGTGCATCGGCAACCAGTTCGCGATGATGGAGCTGGTGCTGGTGCTGGCCACGCTGCTCCAGCGCGTGCGGCTGGACCTGGCGCCGGGCCACGACCTCGCGCCCGCGCCGGCCATCACCCTGCGCCCGCGCCCCGGCGTCTGGGTGACGGCCACCCAGGCTTGACACGGGCTCCAGGCCCCAGGACTCAGGCCGCCAGGGCCGGGTAGTCCGTGTAGCCGCGCGCGTCGCCGCCGTAGAAGGTGGACGGGTCCGCCGGGTTGAGCGAAGCGCCCTTCTGGAAGCGCTCGGGCAGGTCCGGGTTGGCCAGGAAGGGCGCGCCGAAGGACACCAGGTCCGCCATCCCCGCGGTGATGATGGCGTTGGCGCTCTCGGGCGTGAAGCCACCGTTGACCATCAGCGGCCCCCGGAAGCGCTCACGCAGCAGCGGCAGCACCCGCGTCGTCCCCGGCGGCATGTCGAGCCCCGGCGCCGGCTCCATCACATGAAGGTAGGCCAGCCCCAGCTTGTCCAGCGCCCCGGCCGCGTAGCCGAACGTCGCCGCCGGGTCCGAGTCCGACATGCTGTTGAACGGATTGGTGGGCGACAGCCGCACGCCCACCCGGTCCGCGCCCAGCACGCCGATGACGGCCTCCGTCGCCTCCAACAGGAGGCGCGCGCGCTTCTCCACGGTGCCGCCGTACGCGTCCGTGCGGTGGTTGCTGCCATCCCTCAGGAACTGGTCCAGCAGGTAGCCGTTCGCCCCGTGCACCTCCACGCCGTCGAACCCCGCCTCCTTCGCCCGGCGCGCGGCCTCGGCGAAGTACTGCACGAGGCCCGGAAGCTCCTCCAGCGCCAGCTCCCTCGGCGTGACGAACTCCCTCGGCCCCTGCGTCGTGTACAGCGTGCCCTTCGCGGCGATGGCGGACGGCGCCACCGGCTGCGCCCCGCCCGGCAGCATCACCGGGTGGGAGATGCGCCCCACGTGCCAGACCTGGAGGAACATGCGGCCACCGCGCGCGTGCACGGCGTCCGTGACGCGCCGCCAGCCCTCCACCTGCGCGTCCGTGTGGATGCCCGGCGTATTCGGGTAGCCGTAGCTGTGGAGCGACGCCTGGGTGGCCTCGGTGATGATGAGCGCCGCCGACGCCCGCTGCGCGTAGTACTCCGCCATCAGCGGCGTGGGCACCTGCTCCGGCCCCGCCCGGTTGCGCGTCATGGGCGCCATGACGATGCGATGCGGAAGCTTCAGGGAACCAACGGTCACCGGAGTGAACAGGGGCTGCGACATGGAGCACCTCCCGCGAGGGAAAGAGTCGATGACGCCTGAAGTAATGAGGGGCGTTCAAACATTCAAATGAATGTTTGAGTGTCGGGCGCTCAGTCCACGAGGCCGCGGATGGCCTCGGCGAGCAGCTCGCGGTTGAGGACGCAGTAGGCATGAGGCCCGTCCTTCCGCTTGGAGATGAGGCCCGCGCCCTCCAGCACCTTCCCGTGGTGGGACAGGAGGGCAGCACTCACCCCCATGGCCTCCGCGAGCTGGTTGCCGCACAGGTCTCCCTGGTGCGCCAGCATCTCCACGATGCGGACGCGGCACGGGTCGGCCAGCGCCTTGAACACCTTGGCCCGGTGTTCGGCGGTCAGCGGGGCGGAAGGCTGGGGAGCGGGAGCAGCCACGGAGCAACCCTAACCAGGGGGCCCCTGGCACCGCAACGCGCCCACGCCAACGCCGCCGGCCCACATCGCTGCGAGGCCCGGGCGCCGTCGGCCTGTCGCGCCTCGCGCCGGCATCCGGCCGGGTCCCCGGGCGCGCGTCCGGGCGCCGAGCGGGCCCGCCCGGGCCGAAGCGAGGTCCGCCCCGCCCGGCCGTGAGGCGAGCAGGCGTCGAGCACCCGCGCCACCTCGGGTTGCATCCCCCCCGCACGTCCGGGACATTACCGGCGGAGTAGGGACGATGCTTGGCTACCAGACAAATCCACAGTGGCGGGACATGTCTGACTTCGTGGTGCACTTCACGAAGCCGGGGCCGCCCTACCATGACTCCTACCAGAACATGATGAACATCCTCGGCTCGAGGACGCTCATCCCTGGCGGAGAGGGCTTCGGCATGGCCCGCAGGGAGCCGGCCGTCGCGGAGCGTCACCGCTCGGTGTGCTTCAGCGAGATTCCGTTGGACCAGCTCGGGCGGCTCGTCCAGCGCCGCAGCCTGTATGGCATCGGCTTCAGCAAGAGCTACATCCTCTCCCAGGGCGGCGGTCCCGTCTGGTACGTCCAGTACGCCTCGCCCGCGCACCTCGCGCTGAAGCACCAGGTGCAGCAGGCGCTCGCGGCGAAGGAGCCCCAGCGCGAGCCCATCTGGTCCATGACGCCCTTCGTGGACATCCAGGGCGACACCCACAACGCGCCCTACAGCTACCGCTTCGACTGGGAGCGGGAGTGGCGCGTGCCGGGGCTCTTGCGCTTCACCGAGTACGACGTGGCCGCCCTCTTCCTTCCGGAGGAGCTGCACCCTGTCGCGCGCGGCTTCTTCGAGTGGGCCGTGAAGGAGAAGGCCGGCCCCGGCTACTTCTGCCCCTGCCTGGACCCGCTGTGGAAGGCGGAGCAGATTGCCGAGGCCCTGGCGAAGCACGCCGAGGAATCCGCGCGCCTCAAGGCGGGCTAGCCGTCCCTACTCGAACAGGGACAGCTCGGCCAGGGAGGAGAGCCCGAATGGCTGTCCGGGATTCCCTGCGGAGAAGTTCGCCGCCGTGAAGCGCACGAGGCGTACGGGCCCCACGTCGGCCAGGGGCGCCTCTCCGAAGGCCACCCCATCCTCGGGGCGCAGCGGCCCGTCGAAGGGACTGTCCCATTGGGTCCGCTCACCAAACCGCGGCTCGGGGAAGTAGAGGAAGGACCTGTCCCGCTCGGGCAGCAGCAGTGGGGAGAGCGCCAGGAGCGACCACTGCTCGCCATCGAGGCTCCCCTCGAGCTTGAAGTGGATGCCGCCGTGTCCGCTCATGCCCCGGACCACGGCATGCCGGAGCCGCCGGGGCTCCGCCAGGGTGACGATGAGGCTGGACGGCCCGATGGGTCCATCGCGGAGCCCCACCTGCTCCAGGCGCCCATCCGTCCAGGGGCAGGCGCCCTCCCCTGGCGAAGGCTCGCACGACGCCCCCCGGCTGACGGGCACGAGGCCGCCGACGGGCAAAGGCTCCACCGCCGTGCGCCACTCCATGCGAAAGGTGAGAAAGGAGCTGACGGCGCCCAGCGGACGGAACAGCCACTCGCCCAGCGAGAGGGCCCGCAGCTGCAGCGCCGGACTGGCGAAGTCCTCCAGGATGTAGGGGCTCGCCGTCCAGGGCGACGTCGCGCCCCACCAGCGGTACACCGTCTTCCCCTCACTGGTGACGAGCAGCACCGCCTCCGGCGTCGTGGGGGGGGCGGGGACGATCTCCTGCTCCAGGGTGGAGGTGTTCGCCAGCTCTCCGGTGGGGGGCAGCTCCGGCACGGGGGGCGCCGGTTGGAAGGACACGACCTGCCCTCCAGGGCCCTGCTCCACCGTCAGGCGCGCATCCCAGGGCTTCAGCGCCGGCAGCTCCACGTCGTCCCAGAAGAGGAAGGACACGAAGGTGCCCGTCCCGTCCTCCTCCAGCCGCGACACGCGGAAGCGGTAGGGCTGGCGGGCCCACTCCGGCTGCGTGGGGTCCGGCGCCTGGACGTCGCCGAAGCGCATCTCCAGGAAGAAGTCCCCGCTGGCCTCGGTGGCGGCCGTGCCATAGGGCTTGAAGTCGGGCATGCGGAAGGGCGCCGGCGGCCCCCCTCCGTTGGGAGGGTCCGTCTGGAGGGTGCGCTCGTAGGCCAGCGTCGCGCCGGCCAGGGGCGTGCCGTCACGGTTCCACGCGCTGCCGTAGGCGAAGATGGGGTCGGTATCCATCCGGTCGCAGCCGGCGGAGAAGAGGACGGCGAGCAGTCCCAGGGACAGGTAGAGGCGGCGCATGTCAGTAGCTCCCCTTGAGGCCGAGCAGCGGGACGACGACGGGCACGCCGATGGACTCGCGCTTCAGCTTGCCGTTCTGCCGCGTGTACTCGTACGCGAAGACCTCCTGCTGGAGGGACAGGTTGAGGATGTCCAGGTAGGCCTCCAGGTTGAAGTCCTCCATGGCCCAGGACTTCGCGGCGCGGAAGTCCACGCGGAAGAACGGCCTCAGCCGGTCCACGCGGTCCGCGTCCTCCCGCACCCAGACGCGGTACTTGTCCGGCGTCATCCCCTCGCGCTGCGTCACCGAGGAGATCTCCCCGGACTCGGGCCGGCCGGTGTTGAAGTGCACCACCGTGCCCAGCGTCCAGTTGTCGCCGAGCTTGTAGCTGATGGCGGCGTTGACGACGTGGGCCTGCTCGAAGGCGAAGGGCAGGTCGGCCTCCGCCATCCCTTCGACGGTGGCGTTGTCCGCGTAGCGGGGGAAGCGCTTGTGGCGCTTGCTCTGGACGAAGCTGTAGGTGGCCCAGCCGAACCAGTGGCGGCTCAGCGGGTGGCGCACCATCAGGTCCAGGCCGTAGGTGTAGCCGCTGGCGGCCGGGTCTTCGCGCAAGAGGCCCCGGCGCTGCCGGTTCTCCAGCACCGACTTCACGTCGAACTCCACCGTGCGCCACAGCGGGTTGTAGAAGACGTCTCCACTCAGCTCCAGGCCCTCGGCGACCTTCCACTCGGCGCCCACGTCGAACTGGGCGCCCTCCTGCAGGCCGTAGCGCAGGCCGGCCGCGTCCACCGCGGGCAGGTGCAGCAGGATGGTGGGCGCCTGGCGGTAGACGCCTCCGCCGCCCTTGAGGGTGACCGCCTCCGTGAGGGTGTGGCGCACGCTGACGCGCGGCTCCACCGAGACGTGGGTGATGCCGGGCACCAGGTGGTACGAGTCCACGCGCGCCCCGGGCAGCACCACCCACCGTTCGGACGGCCGCCACGTCACGGCCGCGAACGCGCCAGCCAGGGTCCCCAGCGACGAGGGCTTCTTGAGCGGGTGCGCCTCGTCCGTGGGCCGCCAGCCGGGAGGCCGCGCGGTGCCGCTCATGTCCGTGGCCACGCGCCGGTGCTCCACGTCGCCGCCGACGTGCAGCTCCAGCGACTCGCCCACCGGCCGCTTCCAGCCCGCGCGGGCCGCGAAGCTGACCTGGTTCAGGCCGTACTTCCCCACCGTGACGACCTCCAGGGGCCGGCTGGGGAGCCGCTCGTTCACCATCATCTGCTCGCCCTCGACGCCCATCTCGTCCAGGCCCACGGTGAAGCCCAGCTCGCCCTCGCCTCCCGCCAGCGGGTGCGTGCCGCGCAGGTCCACCCGGTGGAAGGCGGAGGTGACGGTGCCGCCCACGCCGCCCTCGTAGTTCCCCGCGCCCTCGCCCACGTCGTCGGAGCTGCCCAGCGCGAACACCCGCAGCCGGCCCTGCCCCACCTTCTGCTCCACCCGCACCTGGTAGTCCCAGAAGCCGGCATGGAGGCGGTGCTCCTCCTCGTTGTTGAAGATGGCGTAGGCCACGGGGATGAGCAGCCCCATGTAGCTGTAGCGGCCGGCCACCGTGACGGACGTGCCCGTCGACTCGAAGGGATACTCGATGAAGCCGCCGCTGTTGACGAGGTCCGCGTAGGCGGTGACGTGCAGCCGGTCCTCGCGGGGCTTGCTGAGGCGCCCTTCCACCGCGCCCCCCATGAGCCGCCCGTACTGCACCGGCGGCGTGCCCGGATGGAAGTCGATGGTGTCGATGAAGTCCGGGTGGATGACGGCCGGCCCGAGCAGCAGGTGGTACAGCATCGGCACGCGCACGCCGTCCAGGAAGTAGCCGGTGGAGGCGGGCTGGCCTCCGCGCACCACGGGGTAGCCCAGGCCGGAGGCGACGCTGGCCACGCCGGGCATCAGCATGATGACCTTGAACGGGTCGCCTTGCGTGCCGGGCACCTCGCGCAGCTCCTGCTCGTGCAGGGTGATGCGGGTGACCTCGGTGCGCGGGCGGTCGTCGCGCACCACCGTCTCATACGGGTTCACCATGCCGGGCTGGAGCCGGTACACCACCTCGATGGACTGGCCCGAGGAGAGCGTCTCCTCGAAGGTGGCGGACTTGTGGCCCGGCGCGCGCACCTCGAGGCGGTGGGTGCCCGGCGCCACCTCCAGGGTGAAGCGCCCCTGGGCATCCACGAGGGTGGCCGGCTCGGTGCTTCCATCCAGGAAGAGCGCCGCGTCCGCCAGGGGCCTGCGCGTGCCGCGGGCGCGCACCTCACCGGTGAGCCGGGCGTCCGTGAACGCGAGCGCGGCGGGAGGCTCGAAGCGGTAGACGAACGGCAGGCGCACCGACACCGCCCGGTCCCCCAGCTTCGCGGGGGAGAAGCGCAGGCCCGGGGCGGCCTTCAGCGCGGCCTCGGTGAGGCGCGCCTCCGGGGGGGCCTCCACCACCTTCACCTCGGTGACGGCCCCCTGCTCGTCCACCACCAACTCCAGCTTCACCTCGCCCGGAGCGCCCACCAGCCCCTCGGGCCACGCGGCGGGCGAGTCGGAGCTCAGGACGGGAGGCTGCAACCACACCCCGCCGTCGGCGGCGCCCAACCCCAGGCGCGACGCATCGTCCTGGGAGACGGCGGTGCCGGCGTCAGTGACCTGGACATCCACCTCCACCGCTCGGGGCTCGCTGGTGGCGGAGGGGGGCGCCTGGGCACCCGAGATGCCCGGCAAGGCGAGCAACGCGGACAGCAGCACGGCGAGAAGAAGCGGGACTCTCATTTACCAACCCGAGCACACATCCGAGGTCGTCTGATGGCTCTCTGTGGCTCCGGCCCGCCTCCAGCATTGACGCCACATGCACCCGCAACTGTCCATCCCTTCGTGGGAATAGGACCCGGCCCGCAATCATCTCGGGTGCGGAGGGAAAGGGGCTTGACCCTGCACCTTGGTGCAGACCGTAGGGTTGCGTGCATGAACCGACCCGACTCCCTCGAAGGCACGGCCCGCGTCGTGCGCGCCAGCGCTCTTTACGATTTGTTCGTCACCCTGCCCTTCGCCACGCCCTGGACGGCCAGCCTGGTGGTGGAGGGGCTTCACCGGCTGCATGGCCAGCTGGGCCTCGCCGGGGCGGCCCCGCCGGCCTTCGACCCGCTCCACCTGCTCTTCGTGAGCCTGTTCGGCACCATCGTCACGCTGTGGGCGGCAGTCCGCGTGTGGCGTCCCGAGCCGGCGTTCGGCGCGGTGGACACGGCGGGGCGCGCCGCGTTCTCGCTGTGGATGGCGCATGCGCTCTGGCTGGGGCAGTCCCGCCTGCTCGTCGCCTTCCTCGTGCTGGAGCTGGGGTGGTTCTTCGTCCAGGGCGGTGCCATCCTGCGCTGGAGGAAACACCATGAGCACGCGCGACTCGCGGAAGCGACCTGACCTTCCCTCCACCCTGCGCATCAGCGAGCTGGCCCGCGCCGCGGGCGTCGGCATCCCGACGCTGCGGTTCTACGAGCGCAAGAAGCTCCTCCCCTCCCCGCAGCGGACGGAGAGCGGCTACCGCGCCTACGAGCCGCGCCACGTGACGCGGGTGCGCTTCATCCGCCGCGCGCAGGAGCTGGGCTTCTCGCTGAAGGAGGTGGGCGCGCTCCTGGCCGTCTCCGACAGGAAGGTGCCCTCCTCCACCGACGTGGAGCGCTTCGCGGCGGCGAAGCTGGAGGCCATCGACGCGCGGGTGAAGGACCTCCAGCGCATGAAGCGCGCCATCCTCGGGCTGCTGGCGGAGGGCGTGTGCGAGGACGCGGACGCCGAGTGCCCCGTCCTGGCCTCGCTGGGCGGCGCTCCCGCCAGCCCGTCCTCCCGGCGCGCGCGGGGCTGACCCTCCCCGCGCGCCCTCGAAACCCGGGGGCCCATTTGATGCCGGAGCAGGCGCCTCCGTAGACTGCCGGACCAGGACACCCAACGCGCCGCACCTCCATCATGGACCTGACCCTCTGGGCCACCTTCACGCTGACGATGTTCCTCTTCGCCATCACCCCGGGACCGGCCGTGCTGCTGGTCGTGTCCCAGGCGATGTCGCGCGGCTTCCGCGCGGGAATGGGCGCGGCGCTCGGAGTCCAGACGGGCAACGGGGTGTACTTCGGAATCTCCGCCGCCGGGCTGGGCGCGGCGCTGGCCGCGTCTCCTCTCGTGTTCGACGGCATCCGCTACGTGGGCGCGGCGTACCTCGTCTACCTGGGCATCCGCACCATCCTCTCGGCCCGGAAGGGGCTGGCGCTGGACCAGCGGCCCAAGCCTCCGCTGTGGCGCGGCGCCTTCGCGCAGGGCGTGGTGAAGCAGCTGGCCAACCCCAAGTCCATCCTGACCTTCGGCTCGCTGCTGCCCCAGTTCATCAGCCCCGGGCACGACACCGCGCTCCAGTTCGCCGTCTACGGCCTCACCTGCGTCGTGGTGGAGGTGCCGGTGCTGGCCGTCTACGCCTGGCTGGGCGTCGCGGGGGGCCGCGTCTCCAGCTCCACGCGGGCCATCGTCTGGCGCGAGCGGCTGTCCGGCGCCGCCCTGGTCTCCATCGGCGCCGTGCTGGCGACGGTGCGCGGCAGGGCCTGAGCCGGCCGCCAGGGGTGAGTCACGGCACGCCTGCCTGGCTGCCCTTCACCGTCCACGAGCCGACAGACGCGAGTCCCCGCCGGCTCCCTCCGGCGTGACGGGATGGTTACTCCTCCTGGCCTGAGGGTGGGACGGGCGAGGGGGAGGAACCAGGTGGGCGGGAAACGCTTTTCGAGCGTCTTGCTGGCATGTGTCGCGGGCCTGATGGTGGCGTGCGGAGGCTCTGGTGCGGGCCCGACGGACGGGGCCGGGCCGCCGGGCGAGTCTCCGGGGCTGCCGCCCGGACCTCCCGGCAATGAGCCCCCCGACGCGGGCCTGCCTGACGCGGGAGCCCCGGACAGCGGGACACCGGACGCGGGCCCGGCGCCAGGCGGGCCGGACGCCGGAGTGCCGGACGCGGGGCCTCCGCCGACGCGCCCCACCGTGTGCGCGCCCACCGCGGGCGAGCCGCAGTGGGTGACGGAGGGCGAGGCCGTCTCCGCCACCGTGACGTGCGGCACCGGCCACGTCGCGCCGACGCTGCGCTTCGCCGTGGACAACCTGCCCGCGGGTGCGAGCTTCGACGAGACCACCGCCACCCTGCGCTGGACGACGGCGAAGGGACAGGCGGCGGTGTGGAACCTGACGCTGCGCGAGCGCAGCACGGACGAGACGGGCACGCTCAAGGTGGGCGTGGCCGTGCGGCTGCCGCCGGATGCCGACGGGCGGACGTCGGTCGTCATCCCCGACCCCATGACCTACACGGAGGAGTACGGCCTGCCGGTGTTCCACCTCACCCATGAGGGCGCCCTCAGCTCGGGCGGCTACATCCCCGCGCAGCTCGTCTACCGGGGCAAGCGCCACGACATCGAGGCGCAGTACCGGGGCGCCACCTCCAGCGTGTTCCCCAAGCGCAGCCTCACCTTCAAGTTCAAGGACGAGGACCTCTTCGACGAGCCCGTCTTCGGCGACGGCTTCATGGACCGCAAGCGCGTGGTGCTCATCACCCCGTTCAACGACAACTCGTACCTGCGGGCGCGGCTGGCGTTCGACCTGTGGAACCGGATGTCTCCGGACCACGTGAAGATTCGCACCTACAGCGGGGTGCTGTACGTCAACGGCAAGTACCTGGGGCTGTTCACCGTCTCTGACCACGTGAGCAAGCGGCTGATGGCCGCCCATGGCATCGACAAGGACGCGGACCTGTTCAAGGCCGTGCTGAACACCGCCAACTTCTCCCGGCTGACGAAGAACGGTGCGCCCAAAGCCAACCTGTGGGAGGGCGTGGAGAAGAAGGAGGGCACACCCGAGGAGGGCAAGCCCTACGCCTTCGACCCGTACGATGCGCTGGTGGCCTTCGTCTCGGACTCGGACGCGGAGGTGTTCCGTGCGGACTTCCCGCAGCGGATGAACGCCAGCGACTACGTGGACTGGTGGATCTTCAACACGCTCATCCTGGGCGTGGACTCGCAGGCGAAGAACTCCTACCACGCCTATGACCCGGCCACCGGCGGCCCCTGGCGCTACATCCCCTGGGATTTGGACGCCAGCTTCGGCCAGAGCTTCGACACCACCCGCACCTCGGCCACCGCGCGCATGACGTTCGCGGAGGACAACCTGCTCTTCAAGAGGATGCTGGCCGAGCCGACCATCGCCGGGCCCATGCGCGAGCGCTACCGCAAGCTCCTGCAGAACGAGGTGAAGCTGGAGACGGTGCTCGCCCTCATCGACACCTACGTGAAGGAGACGGCGCCCGCGGCGCGGCGCGACTGGGCCGTCTGGGACACCCGGTACAAGACCTTCGGCACGGCCGCGTCGGGGGGCGAGGGCAACTTCCCCAACTGGGACGACCGCCAGGACTTCAACGAGTACGAGCAGGAGGTGGAGTACGTGCGCCAGTGGGTGAAGACCCGCTGGCCGGCGCTCCAGCAGCAGCTTCCGTAGCGTGACGCGGCGGACGGCCTACCGCGCTCCGGGCACTGGCGGCGAGCCACTCTGCCGCCTGGTCGAGGTGCGGATTGAGCCCGGCTCTCACGGTGGGCGCCCCCGCGGGGTCAGCGCGCCACACCGTGAGGGCCATCCCCCGAGGGCACGAAGCCCGCGGGGACTACCGGCTCAGAACTGCGCCCAGCCCGGCACACGCGGGTAGGGAATGGCGTCGCGGATGTTCTGCAGGCCGCACATGTAGACGATGAGCCGCTCGAACCCGAGCCCGAAGCCCGCGTGCGGCACCGAGCCGTAGCGGCGCAGGTCGCGGTACCACTGGTAGTGCTCGGGCTGGAGGCCGAACTTCTTCATGCGCGCGTCCAGCACGTCCAGCCGCTCCTCGCGCTGGCTGCCGCCGATGATTTCTCCGATGCCGGGCGCCAGCACGTCCATGGCGGCCACCGTCTTCCCGTCCTCGTTGATGCGCATGTAGAAGGCCTTGATGGCCTCCGGGTAGTTCATCACCACCACCGGCCGGCCCACGTGCTCCTCGGTGAGGTAGCGCTCGTGCTCCGTCTGGAGGTCCTTGCCCCACTCCGGCGTGTACTCGAACTTCTTCTTGGCCTTCTTCAGGATTTCGATGGCCTCGGTGTAGTCGATGCGCTCGAAGCTGGAGGTGATGAACTTCTCCATGCGCTCGGTGACGCCCTTCTGCACGCGCTCCTCGAAGAACTTGAAGTCCGGCGCGCACTCGGTGAGCACCGACTTGAAGACGGACTTGAGGAAGCGCTCCGCCAGGTTCGCGTCCTCGTTGAGGTCCGCGAAGGCGATTTCGGGCTCAATCATCCAGAACTCGGCCAGGTGGCGCGTGGTGTTGGAGTTCTCCGCCCGGAAGGTGGGGCCGAAGGTGTACACCTTCGACATGGCCATGGCGTAGGCCTCCACGTTGAGCTGGCCGGAGACGGTGAGGTAAGCCTCCTTGCCGAAGAAGTCCTTGTGCCAGTCAATCTTGCCTTCCGGCGTGCGGGGCGGGTTGACGGTGTCCAGCGTGGACACGCGGAACATCTGCCCGGCGCCCTCCGCGTCGCTGGCGGTGATGATGGGCGTGTTGACCCAGAAGAAGCCCTCTTCGTCGAAGAAGCGGTGGACGGCCTGGGCCGCCTTGTGGCGCACGCGCGTAATGGCGCCGAACGTGTTGGTGCGCACGCGCAGGTGGGCCACGTCGCGCAGGAACTCCAGCGTGTGCTGCTTGGGCTGGATGGGGTACGTGTCCGGGTCGTCCACGAAGCCCAGCACCTGGACTTCATCGGCCTGGACCTCGAAGGCCTGCCCCTTGCCCTGGGACTTCACCAGCGTGCCCCGGGCAACCACGGAGCAGCCCGCGGTGAGGTGGAGGATTTCCTTCTCGTAGTTGGGCAGCGTGGCCGGGGCGACGACCTGGATGGGGTCGAACGTGGAGCCGTCGCTCACGTTGACGAAGCTGATGCCCGCCTTGGAGTCGCGGCGCGTGCGCACCCAGCCGCGGACCTCCACCTTCGAACCCTCCTCCTGGGCGCCCGCGAGGACCTTCTTCACACTGACGACCTGCATTGACGCTCTCCCTTGAGCCGATTCAGGGGGCCGAGTTAGCCGTGCGCCGGGCCGGAGGACAAGGGCGGTGTGCGCTCCCGGGGCCACCGGAGGGGGTCCGGGAGGGCCTTCCGGGGGGCTTCCAGGGCCCCCAGGGGCCCCCCTGGCGCATGCCTGGACCCCTGCCCTGCATGTCAGACCCCTTGGGTATCTTTCTCCCATGGCCGCCAGAGAGGGGGCCAGCCTTCCCAACAAAACCACCACGCCATTCGCAGGCCAGCGTGCCTGCCCTGGCCTTGCCATACCTGGAGAGTCACATGGCTTCTCGCACCACGTCCAAGCGCAACGCCGTCGCCCGCAACCGCTCCGCCGAGGCCACCAAGGCCGCCTTCGACGACCTGGCCCGCAAGGCCCGCAGCAAGCCCGTCGTCGTCTCCAAGGAGCAGGACGCCCGCGACACGCACGCGAAGAACGTCCTCGCGGACGTTGCCAGCCTCACCGCCGAGGCGGCCGTGAAGAAGGTCACCGAGGCCGGCCTCACCATCAACAAGACGCTGGCCGGCATCAACGAGCAGGTCATCTCGCTGGTGGAGGAGCTCAAGCAGCTCGACGAGGCCATCCAGCTCAAGACGGAGGAGCTCAACGGCCTGCACGGCAAGGACATCGCCGCCAGCGCCATCGACGTGCTCGTGGCCGAGTACGACAAGAAGAAGGCCGAGCTGGAGACGGAGATGGAGCGGCTGCGCAAGGACATCGCGGACACCCGCGCGAAGGCCGCCGCGGACCTCGCCGCCGAGCGTGAGGCCGCCGAGGTGGCCCGCAAGCGCGCCGAGGAACTGTACGCCTACGACACCCAGCAGAACCGCAAGAAGGAGCAGGACGCCTTCGCCGAGGGGCTGCGCCAGCAGTCCGCCACCGAGCGCGACCGCAAGGAGAAGCTGGAGAAGGAGTGGGCCACCCGCGAGGAGTCCCTGAAGCTGCGTGAGAAGGAGCTGGAGGACCTGCGCAAGCAGGTGGCCGAGTTCCCGCTGGTGCTGAAGAAGGAGACGGACACCGCGTCCGCCATCGTCGGCAACCGCGTGAAGTCCGAGTGGGACCTGAAGCTCACGCTCGCCACCAAGGACGCCGAGACGGCGCAGCGCGTGGCCAGCATGGAGATTGCCTCGCTGAAGGAGACCACCTCCAAGCAGGCCCAGGCCATCCAGTCGCTCCAGGCCGAGCTGAACGAGGCCAAGCGTCAGGTGCAGGCCATCGCCGAGAAGGCCCTCGAGTCCGCCTCCGGCGCCCGCGCGCTGGCCGAGGTCCAGGGCGTCATCCAGAGCCGCGAGTACAACAAGGGCAAGTAGTCCCGAGGCTCCCGAGGCATGAGTCTGGCCAGGGGCCCCTCCCGGGTGGGAGTGGGCCCTTGCGCCCGTTGCATTGCTTGACTGAACGGCTTTGCCCGAGTGTCGGTACACCCTGTCTTCGCACCAACACGGCGGACACGAAGCTGAAGGCTGGCTCGGCGCTCAGCCGTGCAGGGTGGTAATGAAGATCCCATGGCCGCGAACCCGAAGATCAATATCGGCTTTGATGTCGAGTGGGACCTCGAGCGGGGGCTCAACCTGTGGGCAGGGACCCCGACGCTGAGCATGTGGGTCCCGACCACGGTCGCCGGAATGATGGAGGGGCTGTGTGCAATGGTCGGAGTCGAGCGCTTCAACCTGTGCATGCAGCTCGGCGGCCAGCAGAGCGTGGAGGGCGATTGGGCCGTCATCAGCTCGCGGCCATCCTTCGAGGAGGGGCTGAAGCTGATGGCGAGCATCGCCTGGCCGGCCGGGTGGGGCCGCTGGGAGCTGGTCTCGCTCGATCGCGAGCGCAAGCAGGCCCACTATCGCGTGACCAACGGCTGGGAGGCGCTCTACCAGCGGGCGCTCAACGTGAAGTGGGGCAGCGCGATGATGGCGGGCAAGCTGGCGGGAATCACGTCGAAGCTGTTCGACACGCCGTGCTGGGCCGAGCAGACCTCCTTCGCCGCCACCGGCGCCGCCCACGATGAATTCCTGGTGAGCCCGACCGACGTGACGATCGAGGAGCGACTGAACCTGTTGCTCGCGGCCGGTCAAGCCACCAATGCGGACCTGGCGGTCGCGCTGCAAAAACTGCGGACGGAGATCGACGAGCGCGCCCGGTCGGAAGAGCAACTGCGCGAGAAGTTGTTGCTCATTCAAGAACAGGAGCGGGCGCTACGCGAGCTGTCTGCACCGATTCTGCAAGTGTGGAACGGAGTCCTGGCAGTGCCCGTGATGGGTGGCCTCAATCAGGAGAGCGCGACCTCGCTCATGGATCGCCTGCTGCACGCGCTTCCCGGCACCCAGACCCGGCACGTCATCCTCGATCTCACCGCGGTCGACATGGTCGACACCAACATCGCCGACCATCTGCTGCGAATCGTCCGCGCCGTCGAGTTGCTGGGAGCCCGCGTGGTCGTCACCGGCATTCGCGCCGCGGTGTCGCAGACGCTGGTGTCGCTCGGGGTGGGGCTGGGAAACATCACCACCCTGCGCAACCTGCAAGAGGGACTGAGCGCGTGCCTCGCCGACCAGGGCATGCGCCTGGAGCGGTAGCACTTCGCCGCCACGGGCGGCACGGGGCCTTGACGACGGCGACGTGGCCTGGTCGCGGCGCGAGCATGCAGCGAGCCACCACGGCAAAGGTCCGGGTTGACGCATGAGGCGAATGGGAGAGGTGTTGAGGGGATGGGGGCGCGCCGCCGGATGGATGCGCCAACCGTCAAGCGAGGGCGGGTGCGGCTCCTCGTTCAAGCAGCTGGATTGATGACAGCACCATGGCCCGCCGGGGCCAGCCATGGCGGTCGCATCAGCGGTCGCGACGGGCTCATCCACATCATTCAGAAGCCCAGCAAGCTCGGCACCCGGGGCACGTCCGTTCCGCCTAGAGCTTCACCGCCTTGCCGGTCTCGTCCAGCCGCAGCCGCCGCTGGTAGGTGATGAACTTGTACTCCTTGCCCTTGCCCTTCTTCACCGGCACCTGCTGTGGCGTCGTGATGTCGAGCTCCAGCCCCTTCGCTTTTCCCTTGCCCAGGAAGTCGGGCGCCCCTCCCTCTTTGTGTCCTTTGCTCATCTGGACGGCGTCTGACAAATGGTCGATGTAGCGGGAGACGCAGGCGTCGCCCTTCACATGGCGCGCCGCCAGTCGCTCGAGGGCTTTGCCGTACAGCACATTGAACATGCGCTCGGTCATCGTCTGCACGTCCTTGCCCGGCTCGACGTTGGGATTGGGCCGATACCCGCCTCCGCCGAACATATAGGCGACCTCATTTTCGGTCAGCACCTGCATCGCGATGCTGGGGTCCGCGGCGAATTCGGAATGCGCGCGCTCTGTCAGGGTGCCCACCCGCTCTGTGAGCTCATCCTTCAATTTGTCAGCCTCAAGAGCGTCGAGCGCTGCGCAGTCGTTGTCATCCTTCGCGTCCGTTGTCGCTGCCGGGCCCGGTTCGTCGCGGGTGCCGTCATCCTTCGCGTCTGCCTCTGCCTGGCTGGGTTCAACGCAAGCTCCGTTGGCGTAGACCAGCGTTCCGTCGCAGTGGCAGGTCGTGGGCCCCGCGGCACTTGCCTGCGGCGGGCAGTCGACATACGCGGCGATCTGGTCCTTCTCGTCGTCTCCGTCCTTGAAGTAGCACCGGAAGCGCCCCTGGTCCTCGTACTTTGGCGCACCGCTCACGCTGCCCCGGCCGAAGCCCTTGACGAACGCCGCACAGGCCTGCGTCGCGTCTCGGAACAGCTGGGTGTCATACCGGACGCCGTTGGCTGGGAAGGTTGCGTTGGCGGCCAGCGCACGGGTGCAAGACAGCGCGAAGACCACGGCGAGAACGGCTGGATGCGGGCGAAGGCGAGGGTAGGGACGGTGGGGCATGGAAGTCTCCTGGGCGCTCGATTCGAGCACATGGGCTGTTTCCTGGAGCCCTGACCCGGAGTCAACGACCCAGTGGTGGTGACCGGCCGGGCTCTGCATCAGGCGCTTGTCGTCAGGCCGGCGGAGAGCGATGCGGCGCAGTTCGATGTGGCGTCGCCAGCGCGAACTGACGATCCTGTCGGTCACGGAGGACTGAGCATGTCACAGGAACAAATCATTCCGGCCGCGGGAGGCGTGGGCGTTCGCCTGCGCCAGGGGGAGCGACTGCGCGTCATCGATCCCCAGGGCGGGCAGTCCGGGGACGTGTTCGCCGTGTCGGCCGACGGCGCGGAGCGGCTGTCGAACGGCCGCACCTTTGATTACCAGGGGAAGATCTACCTCTCGACCGGCGACGTGCTGTGGTCCGACCGCAGCCGACCGATGCTCACCATCGTCGCCGACGACGTGGGGCGGCACGATTTCCTCTATGCCTCCTGCACAATCGAGATGTACCGCCTGCAGTACGGCGTCAAAGGCAACCACCCCAACTGCGCCGACAACCTCGGCAACGCCCTGCGCGGGCTCGGCGTGGACCCCGGGCCGCCGCCGACGGCGTTCAATGTCTTCATGTGCGCCGACGTCGGGCCGGACGGCGCCCTCTCCTTCCGTCCACCGCCCTCGCGCCCTGGCGCGGCAATCACCTTCCGCGCAGAGATGGACCTGGCCGTCGCGCTCTCCTCCTGTCCCGCCTCCACCTGCAACGGCGGACAGCCGCCGCGGCCTCTCGCCTTCGAGGTGCTGCCGCCAGCCTGAGCGCAACGTTGGGCGTGGTGCACGCCGCCTCCTTGTCGGTGCACACCATTGGCCAGGCGCTGGCGTGGGCTCGGGGCAGCGTGCAGAAGCACGGCATCACGCAGGTGGACCGCTTGCTGCCCAACGAGGCGGTGGACGTGTGGAAGTTGGCGGCCGCCTGGTGCCGTACGTCCTGGCTGAGCGTACCGAAGCGGTGGTAGCGCTGGACTGGACGGACTTCGACGCTGATGCACAGGGTGCGAGGAGGTCCGCTGACGGGTGCCGCCGAGCTGTGCGCCAGGCTGAGGAAGAGGCCGTGCAGCCTCCTCTGGGCACACGCCAACCCAGACGGCCCCTCCAGCAAGGGGGCAGCAGGGGCGTGAGCTTCAGCTTCTGGAGTAGCGCGACTGCTTGAGCCTCAACACCACGCCAACTGCGGTGGGCCCTGTGCCGGGAACAGCTTCGCAGGCCCACACGTCCAGCGTGAACGTCCTGCGTAGCAGCCCCGCCCCCCCTCAGAGCGTGGCGACCTTCGCCGCCTGGAGGATGGCCGCCGCGGTGTCCTTGCCGGACAGCGCCGCGCCCTCCATGAAGCCCTGCCACCAGTAGAACGAGTTCGCGTGCTCGCCGGCGAAGTAGAGGTTGCCCACGGGCTTGCCCTCGTTGCCGCAGATGCTGGTGAACTGGCCGGGCTTGTAGGAGGTGTAGCTGCCGCGCGTGTTGGGGTTGGTCGTCCACTGCTCCAGGTGCGCGAGGATGCGGCCGCCCGCGCCGCGCTTCACCTTCGCGGCCGAGCCCGGAATCACGCGGTCCAGGGCCGCCACGAAGCGCTCGGCCTCGCGGGCCACGTTGCTCGGGTCCAGCGAGGCGCCGCGCGGGCCGCTGGAGTAGTCCGTCAGGATCGCATGCTGCGTGGTAGCCGTGGTGGGGCTCGTCTCCCAGGTGGACTGGTGGTCCGCCAGGTCCGAGTATGACGTGCCCGTGCAGCCGCGCTCGGACCAGACGGGGCCCTGGAAGCCCACCATCATCTTCGCGTTGGTGCCGTAGCCGAGCTGCTGAATCGCCAGCGTCTTCCACGCCGGCAGCGCCAGCGAGGCGTCCAGCGTGACGCCGCGCAGGACGGTGAAGGGCACCGCGAGCACCACCGCGTCATACGTGGCGGTGACGGCCGTGCTCCCGCGCCGGAAGGTGAGCTGCAGGGCGCCCGCCGCCGTCTTGCGCACGGCCTCCAGGCGCTCGCCGTAGCGCAGCTGCCCGGACAGGCGCGCGGCCAGCTCGCGTGGAATCTGCTGGTTGCCGCCCACCAGGTGGTAGCGCTCGTCGCTGCTGCCGAAGGGCTCGAAGCGAGAGCGCCGGTTGGCGCGGATGAAGAAGAGGAAGTTGAGGCAGCTCTGCTGGTCCGCCGGGGCGCCGTACTCCGCCTCGTACGCGGCGATGATGGCCGCCTTCACCACCGGGCCCGCGCCGCGCGTCTCCAGGTACGTGCGCAGGTCCATCAGGTCGAACTGCCGGTCCACCGGGGTGTGCAGGTCCGCCGTCGGCGCCCCGGACAGCGCCCGAAGGTCGGGCTGCATGGCGGCGACGAAGGCCCGGTACTCGTCCACCACCGCGGACTCGGGGTGGCGCTGGCCTCCGAAGAAGTAGAACACCTCGCCGGCCACCTTCTGGACGTCCTCCTTCGCGAGGTTGAACTCCTGCGCGTAGCCCAGCATCGTCTTGTGGCCGTTGTCGATGAACTCGCCGCCGCGCTCCGCCACCTGCCCCGGGAAGCTCACGGGCCCTCCGAAGGTGCCGCCCAGGGAGAAGACGCGCCCGCCGGGCCGGTCGTTCGTCTCGTGCACCGTGGCGAGGATGCCCGCGCGCTTCAGGTCATACGCGCACGCCAGCCCCGCCAGGCCTCCACCCACGATGCCCACCCGCAGGGACGACGGCGGCGGCTTCGCCTCCTGCGCCCGCGCCGGCGCCACCGCCAGCCCCACGCCCGCCACGGTGAGCCCCTTCAGCACCGAGCGCCGGTCCATCCGCATGGCCTGCGCCGCCTCACGGCTGGGAACGCCCCGCCGGTCCGAAGCGAGGGCAACGCGGGTGGTCTGACGGAACAGCTCGAAGAGGGGGGTGCGGGCCACGAGGCCTCCGGGGGAGTGGAGGCACATCGTGTTCCAATCACCCAGTAATTTTCAACTACCCCTACAAAACGATATCCGCCGCCGAAAGAGGCAGCGGGGGAGGGCCCACTTCGCATCGCTTCGTTAAGCACCCGAAGTTATTGCCGCGCGCCCCACAACTCTCCCGGTTCTCCGGAAATGGCTCTTGTACCTTCATCAGACGGAGGAGCAATCGACCGTGGCCCATTCCGACGATGACGCCCCGAAGCCCCTGCTGCCCAAGCTGAGCCGTCGCGCCTTCTTCACCGGCGCGGGTGCCTCGGCCATCAGCGCCACCCTGGTCCAGACGGCCGCGGAGGCCGCGACGGCCGCCGCGGGCCCCACCGTCCTGGGTCCCGAGCCCGAGCCGCTGACGCTCTCCATCAATGGCCGGCCCACCGCCGTCACGGTGGACCCGGGCACGACGCTGGCGGACCTGCTCCGCAACCAGCTCGGCCTGACGGGGACGAAGGTGGGGTGCGACCGGGGGGCCTGCTCGGCCTGCACGGTGTGGCTCGACGGCGAGGTCGCCGCGGCCTGCATGACGCTGGTCCTGGACACCCGGGGCCGGAAGGTCACCACGATTGAGGGGCTCGCGAAGGGCGACGAGCTGCACCCGGTGCAGCGCGCCTTCGTGGAGAACGACGCGCTCCAGTGCGGCTTCTGCACGCCGGGCATGGTGATGAGCTGCGCGGCGCTGGTGGACCGCAACCCGAAGTGCACGCTCGATGACGTGAAGCAGGCGGTCAGCGGGCACCTGTGCCGGTGTGGCACCTATCCCAACGTCTTCAAGGCCACCCTGGCGGCGGCCCAGGCGGGTGGCAAGGGCAAGGGGAAGAGCTGATGCAAGACGTCAAGGACACCACCGGCACCCAGGGCCCCACCAAGTCGGCGGAGAGCCCGAAGGCCTCGGGCCCCCAGAAGCCGCCGCCTCCCAACCCCGGCCCCGCGAGGCAGCAGACGATGCAGTACGGCATCGTCGGCGCGGGCATGAAGGAGGTCACCCGCCGCGTCCCCGAGGATGAGCCCCCTCCCCTCCCGGAGAACGCGAAGCTGAAGTCGATTGGCAAGCCCATCTCCCGGCTGGACGGCGTGGAGAAGGTGACGGGCCGGGCCCGCTACACGTTCGACGTGCAGCTTCCGGGAATGCTCTGGGGCGCGCGGCTGGTGTCGCCGTACCCGCACGCGCGCATCAAGTCCATCGACACGTCGGCGGCCGAGCGCTACCCGGGCGTGCGCGCCATCCACGTCATGGAGAAGCTGCTGGCCACCGCGCGGCTGAGGGACCCGAAGGCCGAGCAGGGCAACCGCTACCCCACCATCCGCTACGCGGGCCAGCCCATCGCCGGAATCGCCGCGGACTCGCAACGCGCCGCCGAGGCCGCGGTCCGGCTCATCAAGGTGGAGTACGAGCGCCTGCCCCACGTCACCCGCATCGAAGAGGCCATGAAGGAGGGCGCGCCCATCGTCTTCCCCGGCCCCACCGAGCAGCCCGCGACGGCGGGCGGCGGCGGCGCGCCCCCGGGCCTGCCGCAGAAGGGCAACGTGCGCGGCCCCGACACCCGGCCGCGAGGCATGGGCCCGCGCGGCGACGTGGAGAAGGGCTTCCGCGAGTCCGACGTGGTGGTGGAGGCGGAGTACCGGACGCAGGTGCAGACGCACGTGCCCATGGAGCCGCATGGCCTGGTGGCGGACTGGCGGGACGACCTGCTCACCCTCTACGCCTCCACCCAGCACGTGGGCAGCGTGCGCGACGAGGCCGCCGAGCACTTCGATTTGCCGAAGAACCGGGTCCGCGTCATCAGCGACTTCACGGGCGGCGGCTTCGGCGCGAAGTACGGCATCGGCAACTTCGGCCTGCTGGCCATCCACCTGTCGCGCAAGGCGCATGCGCCGGTGCGGATGATTCTGGACCGCCGCGAGGAGCACGTGTCCGGCGGCAACCGGCCCAACAGCATCCAGAAGCTGAAGATTGGCGCGAAGCGCGACGGCTCGCTGGTGGCGCTGCAGCTCCAGGCCCATGGCAGCGGCGGCGTGGCCGGAGGCGCGGGCGTCGGCTTCGCCCACGCCACGCTCTACGACTGTCCCAACGTGAAGGTGGAGCAGTACGACGTCTTCACCAACGCCGGGCCCTGCGCCGCCTTCCGGGCGCCGGGACAGGCCCAGGGCATCTTCGGCCTCGAGCAGGCCATCGACGAGGTGGCGGAGCAGCTCAAGCTGGACCCGGTGGCGCTGCGCGCGAAGCTGGACATCTCCGGCACGGACGACTCGCTGGCCCGGGCACACGAGCGCAAGGTGGGCGCGGACCGGTTCGGCTGGAGCAAGCGCCGGCCCGCGGGCTCGGACAAGGGCCCCATCAAGCGGGGCATGGGCTTCGCGCAGTCGCAGTGGCTCTACCTCGTCCACCGCAACACGGCGGTGGAGGTGCGGCTGACGGGCGACGGCTCGGTGGAGGCCTTCAACGCCACGCAGGACATCGGCACCGGGACGCGGACCATCTTCGCGCAGGTGGTGGCGGAGGAGTTCGGCCTGCGTCCCGAGCAGATTGGCGCCCATGTCGGTGACTCGCGCTATCCGATGGGGCCGTCCTCCGGCGGCAGCAAGGTCACCAGCTCGCTGACGCCGGCGGCCCGCAATGCCGCGTATCGCTGCGCCCGTGATTTGGCCTCGCGGCTGGCGCCGCACTTCGAGGCGAAGGCGGACGACATCGTCTTCGTCGACGGCAAGGTGATGGTGAAGGGCCGGCCCAACACGGCGCTTGCCTTCAAGGACGCCGTGAAGAAGGCCGGGGTGACGGAGCTGTCCCACCGGGCCGAGCGCCGCGACGACTACGAGGGGTACGCGATGGTGACGCCGGAGGTGGCCATCAGCAAGCACGGCATCGGCGGCGTGCAGTTCGCCGAAGTCGCGGTCGACACGGAGACGGGCATCGTCAGGGTGGAGCGGGTGGTCGCGGTGCACGACTGTGGGCGCCCCATCAACCCCAAGCTGACGGAGAGTCAAATCTACGGCGGCGTGATTCAGGGGATGAGCTACGCGCTCTACGAGGAGCGGCACCTGGACGCGGCCAGCGGGCACCAGCTCAACGCCAACGTGGACCAGTACAAGATTGTGGGCTCGCGCGAGGTGCCGAACATCGAGGTCATCCTGTTGGAGCAACTGGGCGCGCAGACGTCGACGGATGCGCGCGGCGTCGCCGAGCCCGCCAACGTGGCGACGGCGGCGGCGGTGGCCAATGCCTTCTACAACGCGACGGGCAAGCGCATCCGCACGCTGCCGATGACGCCCGCCAACGTGCTCGCGGCGCTGCGGGCCTGAGCCGGACGGAGAGGATTCATGCAGACCTTCGAGTGGGTAGATGCGGAGTCCGTGGAGCAGGCCGCCTCGCTGCTGGGCGAGAGCAGCGAGCGCAAGCCCGTCATGGCGAAGGCCGGCGGGATGGACCTGCTGGACCTGATGAAGAATGGCGTGGTGTCGCCGGCCCGGCTGGTGAATCTGAAGACCATCAAGGGGCTGGACGGGGTGCGCTACGACGGCAAGCAGGGCCTGGAGCTGGGGGCCCTGGTGACGCTGGCGCGCATCTCCCGGGAGCCGGAGCTGCGGCGCAACTACGTGGCGCTGGCGGACGCGGCCGAGCACGCGGCGACGCCGCAGGTCCGCAACGCGGCCACGATGGGCGGCAACCTGCTCCAGCGGCCCCGCTGCTGGTACTTCCGGAGTGACTTCTTCCATCAGGCCGGCGGCGATGACGCGGCGCGGGTGCGTGACGGGGAGAACCAGTACCACGCCATCTTCGACAACCAGCGCACGGCGCTGGTGCACGCGTCGACGCCGGCCACGGCGCTGGTGGCGTACGGCGCGACGGTTGAGCTGACGGGGCCGGGAGGCAAGACGCGGGTGGTGCCGGTGGCGGAGTTCCTGCTGCCGCCGGACATGAAGCGCCCGCGGGACACGGTCATCGCGCCCGATGAAGTCCTGACGCGAGTGCGAATCCCCGCGCCGGGAGCGGGCACGAAGGCGGCGTACCACAAGCAGGGCGAGCGGGAGAGCTACGACTGGCCCATCTGCGACGTGGCGGTGGTGCTGCGGCTGGAGGGGAAGACGGTGCGCCAGGCGTCCATCGCCATGGGCTGGGTGGCGCCCACGCCGAGGCGCGCGACGGCGGCGGAGCAGCTCCTGGTGGGCAAGCCGCTCACCGAGGACCTGGCACGGCAGGCGGCGAAGGCGGCGGTGGCTGGAGCGACGCCAATGTCGAAGAACGCCTACAAGGTGCCGGTGCTGGAGGCGGTGGTTCGACGGACGCTGCTCGCCGCTGCGGGGGCCTGAGGAGCCGGATGGATTCAGGTACCGAGCCGAAGCCACCGCCCGTCTGCCGGCGCCTGCGTTCGAAGGGAACGCCGGGCGTCCTGTACGACGCGGCGGTGGACTGGGAGTCGGGCTTCGTCAACACGGCCACGTTCTGGTGCGTCGCCACGGGCGAGTGCGTGGGCCCCGACGACGACCTGGTGCACCCGCACTCCTGTGGAGAGACGCGGGTGTGCTACCGCGTGCCGGTGGAGGAGCCGCTGGAGTAGCGCGAGGCGTATTCAGTCGAGGAAGCGGCGCCTCCAGGCGTGGGCTTCCTCGGGGGTGAAGTCGAGCATGTGGCCCTCCCTCAGGTAGAGCCAGGGCTCCAGGACACGCGCCAGCTCGCGATAGGCGGGGAGCACGTTGCCCTGCTCGTTGTCTCCCGCGTCGGGCTCGGGTCCCAGCGTGATGACGGCGCGGCCATCCGGTAGCTCGTCGACGGTGGTGCCGGGTGAATGCAGCCTGCTTCGCAGCCCGGCGACACCACCGAGCCCATCGAGCGCGGGGCGTCCGAGGAAGTTCAGCCAGGCGGGGCCATGGACTTTCGACCCGATGCGATAGGCCAGGTACCCGATGTCCACGATGTCCAGCCCTGGATACCGGAAACAGTATTTCCGGAGCGCGCTCATCACGCCAATGAGGTCGAGGTCACCGCAGAGGGCCAGCCCCGCGTGTCCCGAGGACAGGGGAAACAGTTCGGCCAGCTGAAGCGCGAGGGCTCGGACCCGGTCGGGGCCATGTTCCTTCAGGTATTCGGTGGTGAGCTGGAATGAGACGGCGCACACCGGATCCTCCCAGGCGTCGTGGAGAGAAGAATCATGGGTGAGCAAACCGCAGTAATCGAAGTCGAAGCGGTCGGCACTCGTAGAGCCAATGAGATGGAGCCGCCCGAATGGTCTTCCAAGCAGCTTCGTACGGGCGAACTGCCACCCCGCCTCATCGAGTTCCTGCCACTCACCTTCATAGTCCGCGTAATGGCTCAACGCCTTCGGAGCAATCGCAGCCTGAAACACGTCCAGCGCGCGCAAGACGTCCTGTGAGACTTCGGAATGGGGACGGCGGACATAGAAGCAAATCTGTATTGCCTCCCGCGCCGGTGTGAACCCGCTCTCGGCTCGGAGGCGCACCTGCGGGTACCTTGCGCTCATTCAGTCACTCCGATTCTTGGAGTCACGCGATGAGGTATCACGCCAAAGGCTTCCTGGTAGAGATCTGCTTGAGTCTTTCTCTGGTAGGGATGCCCTATCTCGTATTCTCTCCAACTCGGTACCTTACCGGTGCTCACGCAGGGGAACTTGAAGTCATAGACAGCCAGGACCTCAAGCGGGTCTCCGGAGTGGATGACGACGTCCGGCACGAGCGTGCCCCTCAACTCCTCGCCGCATCTCAGTCTAAGCAGGGAACGGACCTCCTCCTTGCTCATCACCGTCAAGCTTCTTGACTGTCGGTCATAACGGTAGCGCTGTTCCAGGCTGAAGCGGCCAGGGAGCCGCTTTCCGAGTCTCTCCCCGACACAGGCCAATGCCACCTCGTGCATGAGGCACCCGAGAAGCATCGCGCGGGAGATGCGTCTGTCCGACTTCTCGTCGTGCACCACCTCATTGCACTGAGCGGGTGTCGGGGACTTTCCATCCATATGGTCGATGAGCACCTGCGACCGCGCATGCTCGGCGCACGCCACCAGCTCCTGCCGGACGAGCACGTCGGTCGCAGCATCCAGCACACGCAGGGCGCCAATTCCGGCCCTGGTGGCCGAGGCCACGGCCTCTGCTGTACGCCCCCCACGTGCAACTGCCCCCTCGCGCGCCAGCTCCGCGCAGAGCTCCGGGCGCTGCCTGCACTTCGCCGTCACCGAGTCGAGCGCGTACCGACCCGCCCTTCCTCGGTCCGGAGTCCCTGCGCACGACGCCAAAAGCAGTGCACAGACCGTGAGCAACAACACTGAGCACCGTGGCGGCATGAGCAGCTCCTGATACTGGGACACCGGCGGCCTGACACGCCCCGCTCCACTCGAAGCGGGGCGGCGCCGGACTCACGTGCCCGTCAGCGCCCCCTCGATGATGCCCAGCGCCTCGGCGAACTGCGCCTCCGGAATCGTCAGCGGGAACAGGAAGCGGATGACGTTCGCATACACGCCGCAGGTGAGCAGGATGAGCCCGCGCTCCATGGCCCGCGCCCGTACCCGCTGCGTGAACTCCGGGTCCGGCGTGTGGCCCCCCGGCTGGCAGAACTCCACCGCCAGCATGGCCCCCAGCCCGCGCACCTCCGCCATCTGGGGCACCTTCGCCTTCACCGCCAGCAGCCTGTCGCGCAGCTCGCCGCCCAGGCGGTTGCCCCGCTCCACCAGCTTCTCCTCCTCCATCACATCCAGCACCGCATGCGCGGCGGCGATGGCCATGGGGCTGCCCGCGTACGTCCCGCCCAGCCCGCCCGGCGCGGGCGCGTCCATCACCTCCGCCCGGCCCGTCAGGGCCGACAACGGAAAGCCACCCGCCAGCGACTTGGCCATCGTCATCAGGTCCGGTGCCAGGCCGTAGTGGTCCATGGCGAACCACTTCCCCGTCCGTCCGAAGCCCGTCTGGATTTCATCCGCGATGAGCAGGATGCCGTGCTCGTCACACACCTTGCGCAGCCCCTGCATCAGCTCCGGCGGCGCCACGTAGAAGCCGCCCTCGCCCTGCACGGGCTCGATGATGATGGCGGCCACGCGCTTGGGCTCGATGTCCGCCTTGAACAGGACCTGCAGCGCCTTCAGCGAGTCCGCCACGCTCACCCCGTGCAGGGGTACCGGGAACGGCACGTGGAAGACCTCGCCGGGGAACGGGCCGAAGCCCGCCTTGTACGGCACCACCTTCCCGGTGAGCGCCATGCCCATCATCGTCCGCCCGTGGAAGGCGCCGCTGAAGGCGATGACGCCGGTGCGCCCGGTGGCTGCCCGGGCAATCTTCACCGCGTTCTCCACCGCCTCCGCGCCCGTGGAGAAGAACGTCGTCTTCTTCGCGTGCGTCCCAGGTGTCACCGCGTTGAGCCGCTCGGCGAGCGAGATGTAGCTCTCGTACGGAACGATTTGGTACGCGGTGTGGGTGAACGCGTCGAGCTGCGCCCGCACGGCCTCTACCACACGGGGGTGGCGGTGGCCGGTGTTCAGCACGGCGATGCCTCCGGCGAAGTCGATGAACCGGCGGCCCTCCACGTCCCACAGCTCGCTGTTCTCCGCGCGCGCAACGAAGAATGGGGCCATCACCCCCACGCCGCGCGGGGTGGCGGCCTCCTTGCGGCGCAACAGGTCGGCGTTCTCCTTCTTCATGTGCGTGCCCTCCAGGCCTCGCTCAGTACTTCACCATGACGTGGCGCACGGCGGTGTAGTCCTCCAGGGCATACATGGAAAGGTCCTTCCCGTAGCCGGAGCGCTTCACGCCGCCGTGGGGCATCTCGCTCACCAGCATGAAGTGCGAGTTGATCCACGTGCAGCCGTACTGGAGCTGCGCCGCCACCCGCATCGCCTTGGAGATGTCCTTCGTCCACACCGACGAGGCCAGGCCGTAGTCCGAGTCATTCGCCCAGGCAATCGCCTGCTCGTCGTCCTCGAAGCGCGTCACCGACACCACCGGGCCGAACACCTCGCGGCGGACGATTTCGTCCTCCTGCCGCGCGCCCGCCACCACGGTGGGCTCGAAGAAGAAGCCCTGGGTGCCGCGCGCCTTGCCGCCCACCGTCACCTCCACGTGCTTCAGCTCCGCGGCGCGCTCCACGAAGCCCGCCACGCGCTGGCGCTGCTTCTCGGTGATGAGGGGGCCCATCTCCACGCCCGGCGCCTCCTGCGTGCCCACCTTGAGCGAGGCCACGGCGGTGGACAGGTCCGCCACCAGCTTCTCGTACACGCGGGGGCCCGCGTAGATGCGGCACGCGGCGGTGCAGTCCTGCCCCGCGTTGTAGAAGCCGAACGTCCGGATGCCGGACACCACCGTCTCCAGGTCCACGTCGTCGAAGACGATGACCGGCGCCTTGCCGCCCAGCTCCAGGTGGGTGCGCTTGACGCCCTGGGCCGCCGCCTCGAGGACTTTCTGCCCGGTGGCCACGTCGCCCGTCAGCGACACCATGCGCACCTGCGGCTGGCGGATGAGCGGGGCGCCCACGGACTCGCCGCGTCCCGTCACCACGTTCACCACGCCGGGCGGGAAGAGGCCGGCCATCAGCGTCGCCAGCTTGAGCGTGGTGAGCGGCGTCTGCTCGGAGGGCTTGAGCACCACCGTGTTGCCGGCGGCCAGGGCGGGCCCCAGCTTCCACGCGGCCATCATCAGCGGGTAGTTCCAAGGGGCGATGGAGGCCACCACGCCCAGCGCGTCCCGCCGAACCATGCTGGTGTACCCGGCGGCATACTCCCCGGCCACCGCGCCCTGCATGGTGCGCACCGCGCCCGCGAAGAAGCGGAACACGTCGGCCACCGCCGGAATCTCGTCCCCCAGCGCCAGCGCGTAGGGCTTGCCGCAGTTGAGCGACTCCAGCCGGGCCAGCTCCGCGCCCTGCGCCTCAATCGCGTCCGCCAGCTTCAGCAGCACCGTGGCGCGGTCCTTGGGCGGCGTGCGGGACCAGCCGGGGAAGGCCTTCTCCGCGGCCTTCACGGCGGCCTGGATTTGCGCCAGGGACGCCTCGGGCACGCGGGCCAGCACCTCGCCCGTGGCCGGATTGAGGACTTCCTCCGCCGGGCCCTCGCCGGCCACCAGCTCGCCACCAATCAACAGCTTGCCGTCCATGCGGTCCTCCCCTGGTTCGGGTGGCCACGCGGGCCACCGTGAGTCTCGCGGCCCCACAGGGCCGCTGAAATCACCTGCTGCTGCCGGCCACGTCCTCCGTCCCCCGCGTCAGGCGCCAGGCCACGAGGATGGGGACGGCGGTGATGAGCATCACCCACACCGCCACGACGTTGGTGATGGGTACGTCACGCGGGCGCCCCAGCTGGTCGAGCAGCCAGATGGGCAGCGTCTTCTCCGAGCCGGCGGTGAAGGTGGTGACGATGAGCTCGTCGAAGCTGAGCGCGAAGGCGAGGATGCCGCCGGCCAAGAGCGCGGTGGCCATCTGCGGCAGCGCCACGTGGCGGAACGTCTGGAGGCCGTCGGCGCCCAGGTCCGCGGAGGCCTCCAGCAGGCTGTGGGGCATCCGCCGCAGCCGGGCCACCACGTTGTTGTAGACCATGACCACGCAGAACGTGGCGTGGCCCACGGCAATCGTCCAGAAGTTGGGGGACACCTCCGCCAGCCGGAACGCGGACAGCAGCGCGATGCCGGTGATGATGCCCGGCAGGGCAATGGGCAGGATGACCATGAGGTTCAGGGCCTCCTTGCCGAAGAAGCGGCGGCGGTACAGCGCCCCGGCCAGCAGCGAGCCCAGCACCAGGGCCACCGCCGTGGAGGCCAGGGACACCTGGAGCGACAGCTTGATGGCGGCCAGCACGTCCTCGCGCTCGGCGGCCGCCTGGAACCAGCGCAGCGTGAAGCCCTTGAGCGGGAAGCTGAACGCGCTCTCCTCGGTGTTGAAGGCGTACAGCCCCACCATGAGGATGGGGAAGTGCAGGAACACCAGCCCGCCATAGGCGAGCACCCGCAGCCACACCGGCGCCTTCGGGCCGTCGTCCCGCCGTGCGTCAGAGCGCATCGAACGCTCCCAGCCGGCGCGCCAGCGTCAGGTAGAGGCCGATGATGACGATGGGCACCACCGTGAAGGACGCCGCCATGGGCATGTTCCCGATGGAGCCCTGCATCGTGTAGACCATGTTGCCGATGAAGAGGCCGGGCGGGCCCACCAGCTGCGGGATGATGTAGTCCCCCAGCGTGAGCGAGAAGGTGAAGATGGAGCCCGCCACCACGCCCGGGAAGGCCAGCGGCAACAGCACGGTGCGGAACGACTGCGCCGGCCGCGCGCCCAGGTCCGCCGCGGCCTGGAGCAGGTTGCCCGGCACCCGCTCGATCGCCGCCTGGATGGGCAGGATCATGAACGGCATCCACACGTAGGTGAAGACGAGGAAGCGGCCCAGGTTGGACGTGGACAGCGACGAGCCCCCCACGACGGGCAGCGCCAGCACCCACTCCAGCGCGGGGAGCAGATAGAGCCGCTCCACCAGCCAGTAGACGATGCCGCCCTTGGAGAGGATGACCGTCCACGAGTACGCCTTGACGATGTAGCTGGCCCACATGGGCAGCATGACGGCGATGTAGAAGAACCCCTTGCGCCAGCCGGTGGCGTAGCGGGCCATGTAGTAGGCCACGGGGAAGCCCACCAGCGCGGAGGCCACCGTCACCGCGGCCGCCATGCCCACCGTGCGCAGGATGATGTCGTGGTTGGCCGCGTCCAGCAGCGCCCGGTAGTTCGCCCAGGTGAACTCGGGCGTCACGCCCATGGTGAAGTCGTCGAAGGTGTAGAAGCTCTGCACCAGCAGCGCCAGCAGCGAGCCCAGGTACACCACGCCGAACCACAAGATGGGCGGCGTCAGCAGCAGCAGCAGATAGAGCGTGCCGTGCCGGTACAGCACGTTGGACACGGCCCGCGTCCAGGGGGCGCGGGAGCGGGCAGTCGAGGGCAGCGCCATGGGTGGCAAGGTCTCCACGCCCTACCCTCCCGGCTCCAGCCGCACCATGGCCTCGCGGGCCCAGGCCACCCGCACCGTCTCGCCCCGGCGCGGCAGCTTCGCCTCGTCCGCCTCGCCGTTGAGCACGCTCACCGTGAGCAGCTGGTTGCCCTCCACGCGCACCTCGTAGCGACTGGTGGCGCCGTGGTACTGCACCTCCTCCAGACGGCCCTCCACGCTCACCCGGCTGGCGTCCTCGGCCGCGGCGAAGCGCACGTGCTCGGGGCGCACGGAGAAGGGCTGCTCGCTGCCGGTGAGCCGCTCGGCCAGCGGCCCCGTCACCACGTTGGCGGTGCCCACGAAGCTGGCGACGAAGACCGTCCTGGGCCGGACGTAGAGGTCGCGCGGGCTGGCCACCTGCTCGATGCGGCCCTGGTTGAAGACGGCCACCCGGTCCGACATGGACAGCGCCTCGCCCTGGTCGTGGGTGACGTAGACGAAGGTGATGCCCAGCCGGCGCTGGAGGGACTTGAGCTCCGCCTGCATCTGCTCGCGCAGCTTGAGGTCCAGCGCGCCCAGCGGCTCGTCCAGCAGCAGCACGCGCGGCTTGTTGATGAGCGCGCGCGCCAGGGCCACGCGCTGGCGCTGGCCGCCGGAGAGCTGCCCGGGCCGCCGCGCCCCGAAGCCCGCCAGCGCCACCAGTTCCAGCGCGGCCTCCGCCTCGCGGTGGCGCTCCGCCTTGCCCACGCCCTTCACCATCCGCCCATAGGCCACGTTGTCCAGCACGCTCATGTGCGGGAACAGCGCGTAGTCCTGGAAGACGGTGTTGACGTCCCGCTCGTAGGGCGGGAGTCCGGCGGCCTCCTGGCCGTGCAGCTGGATGCTGCCGGACGTGGGCTGCTCGAAGCCGGCGATGAGGCGCAGGCAGGTGGTCTTCCCCGAGCCGGAAGGGCCCAGCATGGAGAAGAACTCACCGTCCTGGATGGACAGGGACACGCCATCCACGGCGCGCACGGCTCCGTAGTGACGGCTGACGTTCTTGAGCTCGACGGCGATGCTGCTCATGGCGTGTCCCGCTCCTGCTGCCTACCGGCCGCCCATGATGGCGATGTAGTCCTGCGTCCAGCGGCTGTAGGGCACACACGTCGCCTGGCTGGCGCACTTGGCCACCGGCGTCTTCCAGAAGTGCACCTGGGTGAAGCGCTCGAAGCCGTTGGTCTTGCAGAAGTCCGTGCCGCCCGGCGCCTTCGTCTTGCAGGCGTCCGGCACCACCGGGTTGGAGCCGAACCACTCGGCGAGCGACGCCTGCAGGTCCTTGTTGAGCGAGTGCTCCATCCACTTGTACGCGCACACCGGGTTCTTCGCGTTGACGTGCAGCATGGTGCTGTCCGCCCAGCCGGTGGAGCCCTCCTGCGGAATCACCGAGTCGACGGGCTGCTTCTCACCCTTGAGCGCGTTGACCATGTAGCCCCAGGAGCTGGACGCGACGACGCCCTCGTTCTTGAAGTCGCTCATCTGCACCGTGGCGTCGTGCCAGTAGCGGTGCGTGAGGCCCTTCTGGGCGCGCAGCAGCGCCACGGCGGCGGCGTACTGCTTGTCGTTGAGCTCGAACGGGTCCTTGATGCCCAGCTCCGGCTGCTTCTTCATCAGGTACAGCGCGGCGTCCGCGACATAGATGGGGCCGTCGTACGCCTGCACGCGGCCCTTGTTGGACTTGCCGTCCGGCAGCTTCTGCTCCTCGAACACCACGGCCCACGAGGTGGGCGGCGTCTTGAAGACGTTGGTGTTGTACATGAGCACGTTGGGGCCCCACTGGTAGGGCACGCCGTAGTGCCTGCCCTCCACCGTGTGCCAGGGCGCGTTCTTCAGCCGCTCGTCCACCGTGTTCCACGAGGGGACGAGGGCGATGTTGAGCTCCTGCACCTTCTTGCCGTGGATGAGGCGCAGGCTGGCGTCGCCGGAGGCGGTGACGAGGTCGTAGCCACCCTGGTTCATCAGGGAGACCATCTCGTCCGACGTGGCGGCGGTCTTCACGGTGACCTTGCAGCCGGTGTCCTTCTCGAACTTCGTCACCCAGTCGTACTTCTTGTCCGTCGCACCGCGCTCGATGTAGCCGGGCCACGCGACGATGTTGAGCTGTCCTTCCGGCTTGCCGAGCTTCTGCGGAGGAGCCGCCAGGCTCTGCGTCGCGGCGACCACCACTGCACCCACTGCCAGCTGCTTCAGCTTCAGCATGAACCCTCCCCGTTGGCTGTGTGACGGCAGGGGACTCTAGAAGAGCGCACCGGGGCTTCAAAGCGGTGCGCGCCGGTTCCATCAACGCGGCGGGTCGTTCGCTCCCGCTGTGACTCCCGGGGTCCCCCGGGAACCGTGGGCCCGCCGTCGCGCACGCGGTCCGGGTGACACGCGCGGCGTGTCCGGGCGGACGCACGAGCGCTCCCGCCGTGGCTCGGAGCCTGCGTCCAGCACCCACGCGCCGCGTCTCAGCCCCTGGTACGGCGGTTGCTGTGCGGCCCCGGCAGAGCCTTCCCCGCCTCTCGCCTCCTCCCAGGAGCCCGCAATGTCCCGTCCCCGCCGCCTCGGCCCCCCGCTGCTCGGGTGGGTCCTCACCGCCCTCTGCTTCGTCGCATGTCAGCGGGGCCAGGACTCCGCCCCGCAAGCCACTCCCGAGGGGGCCCAGGCCCCCATGAGCGACGGGGCCTCCGTCCCGCAAGTGCCCCTGGTCAGCCTGCCTCCGCCCGTGGAGCCCCCACCTCTCCCACCTCCGGCGGAACCCACGGAGCCTGGGGAGCCCGTGGAGCCCGGGGCCGAGGGCACGGAAGGCGCGGAGATGCTCACCATCACACGAAGCGCCTGCGAGCAGGCGGGGTGCGAGCTGGTGCTCACCTTCAGCGCGCCCATGGACACGGCGGGGGTGCCGGCGACCTTCACGCCGCCGCAGAAGGGCGCGTGGTCCTGGCGCTCCCCCACGGAGCTCGTCTTCAGCCCCGAGCCCGAGGCCCTGCAGTGGGGCCATGAGGTGACGGTGCGCGTCGCCAGCGCAGCGGCCGCGGGTGACGCGGGGCCACAGCTCGCGTCGGCGTGGGAGGACACCTTCCAGGTGCCCTTCTTCCAGGTGGCGGGCAAGGTGGCCTCGTGGCCCGTCATCCCGGGCCGCCCGCGCTTCATCGCCTTCCTCAACGACTTCACGGACCAGGTGGGCAACGGGCCGCTGCTGGCGCTCTATGACCAGCCCGTCTCCTCCAAGGCGCTGGACCGGCACATCATCGCCGAGGACGACGCCGGCAAGCGGGTGCCCGTGAAGGTGGCGGCGCTGGCGGACGGCGAGGGCCCCGCCAGCGTGTCGGTGGACAGCGAGCACGTGCTCGCGCTGCGCTTCCCCCGCTCGCTTGCGCACGGCACCACCGTGACGGTCCTCTGCCCCACCCACACCGACGGCGAGGGCGCCGAGCCCGCCGTCCACTCCATGGTCCTCACCGTCAACCGCCGCCTGACGCTGGACGCGCAGACGCTGACCTCCGGAGAGGACCCGCAGCGCGCGCCCCTGTCCTCGCAGTGGGAGCTGAGCTTCAACAACCCCGTCGACGCGGACGCGCTCCGGACGCACCTCGACGTGGAGCCGGCGCCCGAGTCCCTCGAGGTCTCCGGCTGGGGCAAGGGCGCGACGGTGACGATGCGACTCACCCCGGGCCAGCGCTACCGAGCAGCGCTCAAGCGCGGGCTGGAGGACGTGCTGGGCAACCCGCTGGAGGGCACGCCGAAGTGGGCCTTCCGCGCCCAGGACCTGCCGCCCCGGCTCCAGCTTCCCCAGCAGCACCTGACGCTGGAGCTGCCAGGGGCCCGCCTGCCCTTCCAGGGCATGAACCTGGGCACACTCGAAGCCCAGGCGCGCCGCATCACCGCGCCGGACGCCTTCGTGCAGGCCTACGTGCACGCGCGGCAGACGGACTGCGCCAGCTACGGCGTCGCCATGGGGCCGGAGCGCAGCGTGAGCGCGCCCCGCCCGAAGTCGCTCAACACGGTGGAGCCGCTGGAGGTGTCGCTGGAGAGCGGCAAGCCGGGCCTGTACTGCCTGCAGCTCACCGCGAAGGGCCGGGGCAGCGAGGCGGGCGAGCGGGCCATCCAGGACGCGATGCTGCTCCAGCTCTCCGGCCTGGGCCTCACCGCCAAGGTGCACGACGGCGGCATCCTGGTGTGGCTCACCCGCCTGGCGGACGCGGCGCCGGTGGCGCAGGGCCAGGTGGCGCTGCTCGACGAGACGGGGGCGAAGCTGGCCTCCGCGGAGACGGGGGCGGACGGCGTGGCGCTCCTGCGCGCGCCCGGCATCGCCTCCGGCAGCGGCCTGGACAAGCGCGTCTTCATCTCCGCCCGCAAGGACGAGGACCGGCTGGTGGCGGAGGTGGACGAGCAGAAGCTGTCCAACGCCTGGCAGTTCGGCCTGTCGGGCGAGGTGAAGGGCGCCGAGCGGCTCGCCGCGCTCGTCTTCACCGACCGGGGTGTTTACCGGCCGGAGGAGACGGTGCACATCAAGGCGCTGGTGAAGGACGCGGGGAAGCTGCCGAAGGGCCAGCGCGGCGTGCAGGTGCGCGTGCAGGACCCGCGCGGCCAGGGCGTGCTGGACACGGAACTGGCGCTGGACACCTTCGGCACGGCGGACGTGGACCTGAAGCTGAAGGCCGGCGCGGCCGTGGGTGAGTACTCGCTGCGCCTCACGCATGGCGGGCGGGCGGTGGGCCACACCTTCCGCGTGGAGGAGTACCGCGTGCCCACGTTCGAGGTGAAGGTGACGGGCGCGCAGCAGGAGTGGCCGTCCGGCAGTGAAGTGGAGGCGGTGGTGGACGCGCGCTACCTGCACGGCGGCGAGCTGTCCGGACGTGAGGTGCGCTACCAGGTGTGGCGGGCCCGCGAGTCCTTCGCGGCCTCCGGCTTCTCGCAGTTCGCCTTCGGGCTGCCGGAGGACGGCTCCGGCGCGGGGCTCGTCGACAGCGGCGAGGAGCGCCTGGACGGCCAGGGCCGCAAGACGGTCCGCTTCAAGGTGGACCACCCGTCCTACGCGGGCCCCATGCGCTACACCGTGGAGGCGAGCGTCACGGACGTGGACCGGCAGGCCTATGCCGGGCGCCTGTCGCGGGTGGTGCACCCCGCCGCCTTCTACGTGGGCGTGCTGCCCCCCGCGCGCGCGGTGGTGCGCGCCGGTGAGGTGCTGGAGGTGCCCATCATCGCCGTGCGTCCGGACGGCACGGTGCGCGAGGGCGTGCAGGTGCGCGCGCAGCTGGAGCGCGTGGACCACCACACCTATGCGCGCCTGAGCGGCACCAGCGCGCAGCTCGTCAACCGCGAGGAGAAGGTGGAGGCGGGCCAGTGCCTCGTCACCACGGAGAAGACGGCCGTCACGTGCCGGCTCCCCGTGCCGGAGGCGGGCCAGTACCAGGTGCGCGCGTGGGCGCAGGACCCGGCGAAGAACCTCGTTCAGGCGGGCTTCCAGGTGTCGGCCTCCGGTGGCAACGCGGTGGCCTGGCCCCGCTTCGACCAGGACCGCATCCAGGTGGTGGCGGACAAGGCGCGCTACAGCCCCGGCGAGACGGCGCGGCTGGTGGTGCAGACGCCCTTCACGGAGGCGCGCGGGCTGCTCACCGTGGAGCGCGGCGGCATCCTGGAGCACCGCGTCTTCGACATCCGCGGTGACACGCCCACACTGGAGATTCCCATCACCGACGCGCACGTGCCCAACGTGTACGTCTCGGTGGTGCTGCTGCGCGGCCGGGTGCACACGGAGAAGGACGCCACGGGCTTCGAGACGGGCGCGCCGGCCTTCAAGCTCGGCTACGCGCAGCTCCACGTCGAGCCGGGGAACCAGCGCCTCGCCGTGGAGGTGGCGCCGGAGAAGCCGGTGGCCCGGCCCGGCGCCACGGTGACGCTGGACGTGACGGTGCGCGATGCCGCGGGCCGGCCCGCCTCCGGGCAGGCCGCCGTCATGGTGGTGGACGAGGCCGTGCTGGGCCTCACCGGCTACCGGACACCGGACCCGGTGCCCGCGCTGTACGCGGCCCAGGCCCTGGGCGTGCGCACCGCGGAGAGCCGCCTGGAGCTGCCGCATGCGCGGCGCCAGCGCCACGAGCTGCTCTTCCCGGGAGGTGACGGCGGCGAGGGCTTCGCGCTGGGCGACTTCCCGGCCGACCTGCGCACGCTCTTCCAGAGCACCGCGTACTGGAACCCGCGCGTCGCCGTGGGCGCGGACGGCAAGGCGAGCCTCCGCGTGAAGCTGCCCGACAACCTCACCCGCTACCGCATCATGGCGGTGGTGGTGGACGAGGCGGGGCGTGCCGGCTCGGGCGAGAAGGGGCTGGTGGTGAAGAAGCCGCTGATGCTGCAGCCCGTACTGCCGCGCTTCGCGTACCCCGGCGACACGCTCCGGGTGGAGGTGCTCGCGTTCAACGGCCAGGCGGAGGCGGGCCCGGTGCAGGTCACCGCGTCCTTCGACGGGCTGGAGCTCCAGCAGGGCGGCAACCTCGTGCCGCCGGCCCAGGCGGTGAAGCCGGGCGAGTCGGCGTCCTTCGGCTTCCCGGTGAAGGTGGCCGGCCGGGGCGCCGCGAAGGTGCGCTTCGCCGCGCGCCTGGGCGAGGCGACGGATGCGGTGGAGGTGACGCTGCCCGTGCTCAACCCCGGCTCGCGCCGCGTCATGGTGTCGAGCGCGCAGGTCTCCGGTGAGCAGCGCCTGGAGCTGGCGCTGCCCGCGGACCGGCAGCCGGGCAGCGTGGAGCTGGAGGTGACGGTGTCCGGCACCGCGCTCAGCGAGCTCAAGGACGCGGTGGGCTACCTGATGGACTACCCCAACGGCTGCATCGAGCAGACCACCAGCACGGCCTACCCGCTGGTGGTGCTGAAGGACCTGCTGCCGGAGATGGGCGTCACGGTGAACGAGGCCGACTTGCAGAAGTTCTCCGAGGCCGGCATCAAGCGCATCCTCTCCTTCCAGACGACGGCGGGCGGGCTGTCCTACTGGCCCGGCGGCACGGAGCCTCACGCCTTCGCCACCGCCTTCGGCCTCACGGCCCTCATCGAGGGGAAGAAGCGCGGCTACGACGTGCCGGACGAGGCCCTGAAGCGGATGGGCGACTACCTGGAGCTGCGGCTGCGCGACGGGGAAATCTCGGAGGAGATGCCCCACACCTCCATGGCGGACGCGGATTCGCGGGCCTACTTCGTGATGACGCTGGGCCGCCTGGGCCGGCCGCAGCCCGCGTACATCTCCACGCTGTGGCGGGAGAAGTCGAAGCTCACGCCGTTCGGCCTGTCCTTCCTGGCCGTCGCGGTGAGCGAGCTGAAGGGGCAGGACCAGTCCCTGCTCCAGCCCATCCTCGCGGAGGTGGAGGCGGCGGCGCAGAAGAGCGAGCAGGAGGCGTGGTTCGACGGGGAGCCGCACGGGGGCTGGTCCATGGACTCGCCGCTGCGCACGCACGCCACGTCGCTGCTGGCCTTCGCCTCCGCGGGAGGCAGCGGGGGGCCGATGGGCGCCAGGCTGCTGACCGGCCTGCTCAGGCGCCAGCAGGGCGGGATGTGGGGCAACACGCAGGAGAACGTCTTCGGCATCATGGGCGTGGTGCGCCTGGCGAAGTCGGCCCAGGGGGGCAACGTCCCGCCGATGTCCCTCACCCTGGACGGCAGGACGGTGAAGGAGGGGGACATGGAGGCCGTCAGCCAGCGCGTGCGCCGGCTGCGGCTGACGGAGGCGGACCTGGGCCTGAAGGCGGGCCAGGCGCACACGCACCAGGTGCGGCTCACCAACCGGGGCCCGAGCCCGGCCATCCTCCGGGTGCGCGCGCAGTACGAGGCGGAGCTGAACGCGAAGAACCGCGCCCCGCGCGAGGACGGCTTCCGCGTGGAGCGCCAGTACGAGACGGTGTCCGGGCAGCCGCTGGCCGGGCCCATTCCGCTGGGCTCGCTGGTGCGCGTGCGGCTGAAGGTGAAGGCCTCCACCCACCAGAACTACGTGGCCATCGACGACAAGCTGCCCGCTGGCCTGGAGCCGATGAACACGAGCCTGGCCACCACGGAGAAGGTGTCCCAGGGGCCGATGACGGCGGCGCTCCAGCGCGGCCTCGCCACGCTCTCCTACAGCGAGATGCGGGACCACCGCGTGGCCTTCTACGTGGACGACATGGTCGAGGGTGACTACGAGTTCAGCTACGTCGCGAGGGCCACCACGCCGGGCACGTTCCTCCGCCCCGCCGCCGGCGCCGAGGCCATGTACGCGCCCGAGGTCGCGGGCGCCACCGCCATCGACGAGGTGACGGTGCAATGAGCCGGCTCCCCTCAGGGGAGCCCGCACCATCCGGGGCTCCCGCGTCACCCGAGACCGCCGCGGCGTCCGAGCGCGCTGCCGAATCCGACACCTCCGTGCCGTCCGGAGCTCCCGTGAAGCCTGACACCACGACTCCACCCCGCCCCGCCTCCAGACGGCGCCGCGTCCTCCGCCTCTGCACGAGGGCGGCGGGCGTCCTGGCCCTGGCCACCGCGGCCTTCGCGGTGGCCCTCTGGGTGGCCGTCGTCAGCAGCCCCTTCCCCGTGGAGGAACTGCAGGCACGCACCGGCGACTCCCTGCGCATCCACGATGCGCGAGGCCAGTTGCTGCGCGAGGTGGTGAATGCGGAGGGCGAGCGCGCGCGCTGGCGTGCCCTGGAGGACATCTCTCCCCTGCTCGTGAAGGCCACCATCGCCGTGGAGGACTCGCGCTTCCATGAGCATCCCGGCGTGGACGTGCGCGCGGTGGCGCGCGCGGTGACGCAGGCGGTGCGCTACCGGCGCGTGGTGTCCGGCGCCTCCACGCTGACGATGCAGCTGGCGCGGCGCCTCCGTCCGCACCCGCGCTCGCTGCGCGGCAAGCTGGAGGAGATGCTCGTGGCGCTGCGGCTGGAGCGTGCGGCGGACAAGTCCACCGTGCTGGAGCAGTACCTCAACCGCGTGCCCTACGGCGCGGGCACCATCGGCGTCGAGGCCGCCAGCCAGCGCTACTTCGGCAAGCCCAACACGCACCTCAGCCTCGCCGAGGCCGCGCTGCTCGCCGGGCTCCCCCAGGCCCCCACCACCCTCAATCCCCTGAAGGACCTCGAGCGCGCCCGCGTCCGCCAGCGCACCGTCCTGGCCCGCATGGGCGCCACCGGCATCATCACCGAGGACGAGCACACCCGCGCCCTCGCGGAGCCCCTGCGCCTCGTCGGCGGCGACGTCCCTGCCGCCGTCACCGCTGACACGGCGCTGCACTTCACGGACTACGTCGTGTCCCTGCGCCCGCCCTCCGGCGACGTGCGCACCACCCTGGACGGCGACCTCCAGCGGGAGCTGGAGTCCCTCGTGCGCGGGCACGTGGACGCCCTGTCCGCGGGCGGCGTGACGAACGCCGCCGTGGTGGTGCTGGACAACGCGGACTGTCAGCTCCGCGCCATGGTCGGCTCCGCCCGCTATGGCGACGCAACGTCCGCGGGCTCCGTGAACGGGGCCCTGGCGCGGCGCCAGCCCGGCTCGGCGCTCAAGCCCTTCACCTACGCGCTCGCCTTCGAGGGCGGCGACACGCCTGCCTCCGTGGCGGCGGACGTGGAGACGCGCTACGGCGAGGCGGATGGCGACCTCTTCACGCCGAAGAACTACTCGGGCGACTACTCCGGCCCCGTGCTGATGGGCGAGGCGCTGGGCCGCAGCCTCAACATCCCCGCCATCCGCGTGGCCCGCCGCGTGGGCCTGAAGCCCCTGCTCACCCGGCTGCGCGACGTGGGCTTCACCTCGCTGGATGCGCCCGCGTCGCACTACGGCCTGGGCCTCACCCTGGGCAATGGCGAGGTGACGCTGCTGGAGCTGGCCCAGGCGTACGCGATGTTCGCCCGCGAGGGCCTCACCTGCCGCGCCACCCCCTTCCCCCATACCGTGCAGGAGCCGCGACGCGCCTTCTCGAAGGAGGTGGCCTGGCTCATCACCGACGTGCTCTCCGACGAGTCCCTGCGCATGCGTGGCTTCGGCGCCGGCAACGCGCTGATGCTCGGCTTCCCCGTCGCCGTGAAGACGGGCACCAGCACCAACTGGCGTGACAACTGGGCCGTGGGCTACACGCCGCGCTTCACCGTGGCGGTGTGGACGGGGGACTTCTCCAACCGCCCGCTGCACGGGATGACCGGAGCCACCGGCGCCGGCCCCCTCTTCCACAAGGTGATGAAGCGCGTGGCGCGCCGCGCGGACCCCACCGCCCTCCCGGAGCGGGTGCCTCCACCGGAGGGCATCGTCGAGGGCAAGGTGTGCGCACACTCCGGACTGCTGCCCACCCCGTCCTGCCCGGTGCATCGGCGCGTGCGGCTGCCGGCGGCGCACGTGCCATCCCAGCCCTGCCCCTGGCACCGCGAGGTGCGCCTGGACGCGCGCAACGGCCTGCTGGCCGGGGACAAGTGCCCCTCCGAGCACGTGGTGAAGCGCGCCTTCGCGTTCCTTCCCCCCGCGTACGCCTCCTGGCAGGCCTCGCACGGGCAGGAGTCCGCCCCGGCCGCGCCCACGCGCTACTCCCCCCTGTGCCCGGAGGAGGGCCCCGTGCCCGGAGCGCTCGTCATCACCTGGCCTCGCCCGGGTGAGGTCTTCGTCATCGAGCCCGGCTACACCCGCCGCACCCAGACGCTGCGACTGAGCGCGGAGGTGGAGCCCCGGCTCGCGGAGGTGACCTGGCTGGTGGACGGCCGTCCCGTGGGCCGCGCCGCATGGCCCTATGACGCTTCCTGGGCCCTCCAGCCAGGGAAGCACCGACTGGAGCTGGCGGCCCGGGGACTGCGAAGCGAGCCGGTGGATATCGAGGTGCGATGAGCGTCAGGCAGGCGTACCATGGGAGGATCCAGCGACGGAGACGACGATGGACCCCCTCGAGCTCAACCGCGTACCCGGCATCAACCCCCAGATTCCGGAAGCATCCCGTATCTACGACTACACGCTGGGAGGCACGCACAACTTCGAGGCGGACCGGCGGGCCGCCGAGTACCTGTTCTCGCTGCTGCCCTCGACGCCCAAGTGGGTGCGGATGCTGCGCACCTGTCTGCGGACCGCGGCGCGGCGCATGTCCATGGAGGGCTTCGAGTACTGGGTGGACTTCGGCTCCGGCCTGCCCACGGAGGAGCACGTCCACACCGTGCTGTCCGACGCCCGCGTGCTCTACAGCGACATCAACCCGCTGACCATCGCCACGGCGAAGCACCTGCTCGGCAACAACCCGAATGTCCGCTACCTGGAGTGCGACCTCCGTCAGGCAGGGAGCTTCCTCCAACGGCCCGACGTCGTCGACTTCCTCCAGGGCGAGCGGCGCGTCGCCTTCGGTGCCAACGGCATCACCGTGTTCCTCACGGCCGAGGAGAACCGGAGGTTCTTCCGCGCCCTCTACGACTGGGCCGCGCCGGGCTCCAAGCTCTTCACCACCTTCGAGACGAAGGACCCGCGCCTGAGCACGCCCCAGTGGGAGCAGTTCGTGGGCATGTTCCAGCGGATGGGGGAGCTGTTCCACCTCTACTCCCTCCCCGAGTACCTCGACTTCTGTTCGCCGTGGACGCCCGACGCGGAGGGCGTGAAGACGGTCCGCGAGTTCCTCGCCCTGCCCTCCGGCCACATCACCGAGGAGGACCGCGAGGGCGTGGGCGTGGAGTTCTACGCCGTCGTCCTGGAGAAGCGGTAGGCCGCCCGCCCGAGGAGCAGCCGTGCGGCCATCCCGCCGCACGCTGTACCCGGCGCCGTGACTACCGTGTCCATCAGGCAACGCGGGCACGGAATCACTTTCGGGAGGAGCGAGCATGTTCCAGGCGAGAAGACGTCGGGTACTCGTGGGTGTGGCGATGGGAGCGGCGCTGTCCCTGCTCGGCAGCGGCTGTGGCTCGTCGCGCGCCGCGAAGGTGGAGGAGTCCTGGCTCGCCCGGGTGCCGGAGGAGCGGCTGGGCGACGTCCGGGCGGCCGAGGCGGAGCGACGCAAGGCCCAGGACGAGGTCACCCGGGCGGACGTCGCGCTCAATGACGCCGAGCGGGCGCTGCAGGTGGCCCGCCGCAACGCGGACGCGTCCGAGCTGCGCAAGGAGGCCAACCAGGCCGCGCTGGAGGCCGCCCAGGCCACCGGCCAGCGCGCCGACATCGAGCGGGCGAAGGCCGAGCTGATGAACTCGGAGACAGGGGTCACCGCGGCCCAGGCGCAGGTGAACTGGCGCCAGCAGTCCATCGAGTCGCTGCAGGCGCGCAAGCAGCTCCGGGAGAACGAGCTGGAGGTGGCCGAGGCGAAGCTCAACCAGGCCGAGTACCTCGCCCTCAAGGAGAACGGCGACGTGCGGGCCGATGAGATGTCCGAGGCGGACTTCGCGTCGGCCATCGCCAGCGCCCAGCGCAAGGTCGAGGAGGCGCGCAGGCGGGTGGACTCGCAGACGCGCGAGGAGCAGCAGGCCCGCGCCCAGTGGGAGCGGCTGCGCACCCAGGCGCAGGGCTACGGCGGCAGCGGCACCCCCGTCGAGGAGTGACGCGGGAAGGTGACGTTTCCAGGGGCGTGACTCACGGGCGCGGTGCGGGAGAATCTTCCCCACCGCGCCCTGTCATGCGAGGGTGCCGCCGCCATGCGCCTGATGACGCGCCAGGCCGGGGTGCGGAATGGGCCGCCTCCGAGATGCGAGGGGCCTTCGTGACGCCCTACGATCAGATCTTCGAGAACAACCGTCGGTGGGCAGAGGAACAGCTCCGGGCGGACCCTGAGTACTTCCACCGGCTCTCGCGCGAGCAGCGCCCCGACTTCCTCTACATCGGCTGCTCCGACAGCCGCGTGCCGGCGAATCAAATCATGGGCCTGGCGCCCGGTGACGTCTTCGTCCACCGCAACGTCGGCAACCTCGTCAACAACGTCGACCTCAACGTGATGTCCGTCATCTTCTACGGCGTCCGGCACCTCGACGTGAAGCACATCATCGTCTGCGGCCACTACGGGTGCGGCGGCGTGCAGGCGGCCATGCAGCCCAAGGACCTGGGCATCCTCAACCCCTGGCTGCGCAACATCCGCGACGTGTACCGCATGTACAAGGCGGAGCTGAACGCCATCACCGACGAGGCGAAGCGCTACGACCGCCTGGTGGAGCTCAACGTCATCGAGCAGTCCATCAACATCATCAAGACGGCCGCCGTGCAGAAGTCGTATCTCAAGCGCGGCTACCCGATAGTGCACTCCTGGGTCTTCGACATGAACACCGGCACCCTCAAGGACCTGAAGCTCGACTTCAAGAAGACGCTGGAGACCATCCAGGAGGTCTACGACCTCACCGGCGAGAGCAACCAGCAGGAGTGGCCTCCCGACCCGCTGCCCCGCTCAAAGTGAGCGCAGCAGCGCGCGGAACTCCTCGTCCTCTGGAATGGGGTGGATGCCGGAGTCCTTGAGCTCCGTCTCGCGCAGCGACTCCCCACCCCGCCGCAGGGCCTCCGCCAGCAGCGAGCGGGCCTCGTCGCGCCGGCCCAGGAGAAACGCGATGTAGCCCGCGCTCCCCAGCGCGAGCGGCTCTCCCGGCCGGCGCTCCAGCGTCGCCTGCATCCGCTCGCGCGCCCGCTCCAGCAGCGACAGCGCCCGCTCCGGCTCGCGCCGCCACACCCGCTTCGCCTCGCACAGCAGCGCGAAGCCCGCGCTGTTGAGGGCATTGGACACGCGCTCGCGCAGGGCCGGCTCCACCGCCTCGGAGAAGCGGCGCACGACGTCGTCGAAGCCCGCGAGCGCCTCGTCCACGCGCCGCAGCTCGCTCAGCACCTCCGCGCGGCAGATGAGCGCTCGCGCCACCTCCACCCGCAGGTCCAGCACGCGCTCGCCGCCGAAGCGCCGCTCCACCTCCGCGAAGGTGGCCATCGACTCCTCGGGCCGCCCCATCCGTCCCAGCAGGGACGCCTTGAACATCAGCGACTTCGCGGCCTGCATGCGCAGCTCCGCCTCCACGTCCCCGCTGAAGCGGCGCACCAGCTCGTCATGGACGGGCAGCGCCTCCTCGCACCGGTCCAGGTAGCGCAGGAAGACGGCCTTGCGCAGCAGCGCCTCCGACATCAGCTCGCGCAGGATGAGGTCCGTGCCGCCCTCCAGCCGGCGCAGCGCCTCGTCGCAGGTGGCGGCCCCGGCCTCGTGCCGTCCCAGCTGCCCCAGGGCCACGCACTTGTAGAGCAGCACCCGCACCAGCCCCTCGCGCAGCCGCAGGTCCTTCCAGCCGCCTGCCTGGCGGAGCGTCTCGTCACAGGCGGCCACCGTGTCCTCGGGCCGGTCCAGTTGCACCAGCGCCAGCGCCTTGTTGACGAGCGCGCGGATGACCTGGAGGCGCACGGCCGGCGACAGCGAGCCGCCAAACCACTGGATGACCTCGTCGTAGAGGGAGAGGGCCTCCTCGAACTGCCCCGCCTCACCCAGCTCGTTGGCCCTGTCGAGCACCCCCTGCACGACCTGCTCGGGGCTCGCCGTGTCATCCATCGCCATGGGTCCTTCCCTCCCGTCCCGGGAGCATAGGCCGGACGGGCCGGCCCCCGCTGGCCGTCACTTCGGCGGGCGGAAGACGTACTGGAAGACGGGCTCGTCGCGCCCCGGCGGGTACTGCGCGTCCAGGAAGGCGAAGTGCGCGTGGCCGGCCAGCAGCGCGTCCTTGAGGCTGTCGTGCACGACGGCCACCTGCGTCGCGCGGCCGGACTCGTCCACCTGCACCCGCACCTTGAGGATGCCCTTGAGGCCCGGCTGCTCCTTCAGTCGCTCCGTGTAGAGGGCCACCAGCCCCAGCGACACGCGCGCGTAGATGGTGTCCGACGTCCCCTTCGCCGGCGTGGCGGGCAGCCGGAAGCGCCGGACCAGCGCGGCCGCCTCCCCTTCCGCCTCCGGCACCCGCTGCTCGGGCGCCGCGAGCGCCGCGCGGTACGACGTCAGCGCGTCCCGCAGCCGCTCCTGCCTCACCAGCTGCCGGGCCCGGCGCACGTGGAGGTCCGCGCGCTGGGGCGCCCGCTCCACCGCCTTCACCATGTAGCCGTCGCAGGCCGCGCCGTCTCCCCGCGCCTCGGCCAGCTCCGCCAGGCGCAGCAGCGGCGCCGGGTCCTTCAGCTCCACGGCGACGAGCCGCTCCAGCGCCTTCTCCTCGTCCGCGGCGCGCCCCAGCTCCGCGTACAGCCGCGCCAGCAGGGCCAGCGGCGCAGGGGCCGCGCCGCCCAGCTCGACGTACCGCTCCAGCGACTTCGCGGCCTTGTCCTTCTCCGAGGCGGCCAGCCACAGCTCGGCCTGGAGCCGGTGGGCCTCCCGGTCCTTCGGCTTCAGGGCGATGAGCCGGTCTCCCGCCACGGCGGCCGCGCGCACGTCGTTCGCCGTCCGGGCCAGCTCCGCCAGCTTCCTCAGCACCTCGGGCTGCTCCGGCCAGCCCTCCACCGCGCGCGTCAGCTCCACCCGCGCCTCGGCCTCCCGTCCCGGCTGCGCGGCCAGCAGCAGGCCCAGGCTGGCGCGAAGCTGCGGCGCGTCCAGCGTGGACAGCGCCTGGCGCAGCCGCGCCTCCGCCTCCGGCAGCCGGCCCTCCGCCTGCAGCAGCAGCGCCTGCCCCCAGAGCGCGGGCGCGAAGCCCGGCGCCTCGCGCAGCGCGGCGTCGAAGTGGGGGCGGGCCTCCGCCAGCAGCTTCCAGCGCACGTAGATGAGCCCCATGCCCACGTGGGGCCAGGGGTTCTCCGGGTACAGCGTGGAGATGGCCTTGAGCTCGTTCCAGCACGCGTCCGCGGGGAACGACAGCCAGGCCCGGTAGATGCGCGGCATCGGGTCGTTCGGCCGCGCCCGGACCTGCTCCTCCAGGGAGTCCTCCAGCGCGCGCGTCCCGCCACGCACCCGGGCCGTCTCCACCTGGCGCAGCATCCCCAGCACCTCCCCGGCGGGAGGCAGCACCGCCCGGGGCGCCGCGCCCGCGGCCGGGACGGCCAGCAGGAGCAACACGAGGACCGGAAGGCGGAGGCGCGAACGGGGGTACATGGAGCTCGCGCGGACCATACCAGACGGGCCCCGGCGCGCTGCCGAACCTCTCCTGGAGCGCCTGCTTCCCTGCTCGCGCCCCTCTCACCCGCCGGGCATCCCGGAGTCTTCGGGGACCCGTCCGGCGGGGTGGAGCCTGTCGGGCCCCGCTCCAGGCCAGGATGCCTGGAGCGGAAGCCTCGTGGGTGCTACCGCTTCAGGGGCTCAGCCAATCTCGAGCTTGCAGGTGGCGTCGCAGCCGTCGCGGTTGCGGGTGTTGCCGTCGTCGCACTCCTCCGGCGGATCCTGCTTGACGCCGTCGCCGCAGCGGGGCCCCAGCACGCAGCCACGGGCGCACTGCCCGTAGCCGCCGTCGTTCACGCCGTCATCGCACTCCTCACCCTTGTCGGTCTGGGTGATGCCGTCGCCGCAGGTGGCGGCGCACTCGGTGCGGCGGGTGACGAAGTTGTTGAGCGTGAGCCGGTAGTTCGACCCGGTGGTGTGACGCTCGGCCTGGAGCACCACGACCTCGTAGATGCCGCCCACCGTGAGGCCCAGCTGGCTGGCCCGCTGCGACAGGGTGATGGTGCCACTCTCCGGACCGTGCACGCCGCCGAGGTCGATGGCCAGCTTCTTGTTGATGAACACCCACACGTCGTCGTCGCCGCGGAAGGTGAGCACCTCGGTGCCCTTGTACTCGAACCAGTAGCGGGCCTCGCTGGTGAAGTTGAAGTTGTGGTTCCCATCGCGCCGGGGCTCCTGGCTCGTGGCCACCCAGCCCGCGTTGTCGAGCGGGAAGAAGGCCGCGTTGTCGAAGACGTACGAGCCGTTCGCCGGCTGCCGGATGAGGTCCAGCGTCCCGACGACCGTCTTGTTCACGTTCGGCGTGTCCCGGTACCACTGGTCGAAGGCGGCCTTGCCGTTGGTGTTGGCGGAGGCGACGCCGTCCTTCCCGTACACCGGCTTGCCGTCAGTCCCCAGCGTCGCCGCCACGATGCCCGTCTCGAGGCCGGCGTTCTTGTTCTCGAAGTCGATGTGGCCCCGCGGCAGGCCGCCCGACGCCGCCAGGTCATAGCCGCGGAAGTCGCGGTAGACGACCGGGATGGACACCTGGGCCGGCGGGTCCTCCTCGATGAGCTCGCACGCGAAGCCCTCCTCGAACTTGCAGGAGGGCGAGCAGCCGTCGTTGGCGCGCGTGTTGCCGTCGTCGCACTGCTCGGCGGTGCTGCCGGGCAGCATCACGCCGTCGCCGCACACCGCCTGGCAGGTGCCGTTGTTGCACACCGGCTCGCGCACGCACAGCGGCGAGCAGCCGTCACCCATGTTGTTGTTGCCGTCATCGCACTGCTCGGTGCCCTCCACGACGCGGTCGCCGCAGGTGGTGCGCACACAGGCCTGGCCGGCGGTGGGGCACTTGTAGCCGGACTCCAGGCGGCACGAGGAGTTGCAGCCGTCGCCATTGGTGGCGTTGCCGTCCTCGCACTCCTCCTCGCCGGCGATGATGCGGTCACCGCACTGCGCGGCCCGGCAGCGGCCGCCCGTGGAGGGGCAGTTGTAGCCAGGCTCCACGGTGCAGGTGGCGCTGCAGCCGTCGTTGGACGTGATGTTCCGGTCGTCGCAGACCTCGGGGGCCTCCACGCGGCCGTTGCCGCAGCCCTGGGTGCGGACACAGGGCTGGCCAGCCGTGTCACACGACCAGCCGGTCTCGATGGCGCCACAGTTCGCGCTGCAGCCATCACCACCGGTGGCGTTGGCGTCGTCACACACCTCGGGCGCCTGCAACTGCCCGTCACCACAGAGCAGACCACCGTCGTCTACCGAAGCATCGGGCTCGGGGGTGACGACCCCTGCGTCCGGCTTCTTGGAGTCACCATCGCCTCCACATGCAACGAGCGAGAAGAGAAATGAGGCGAGTACGAGACTCGCGAGTCGGGTTCCTGCGCGGGGGGGATTCAGCATGAGACGAATGCTGAAATTGCTTGGCGCATGTGTCAACGCATCAGAGCATTCCGCGAGCCGAAGGCCGCTCGGAAGTGCAGGAAGCACGCACATGTGAAGGATGGGCGGACTTTCGAGCCTTGTGCACACGTCCCTCGCACATCCACATTCATGCGGGCAGAGCAGGCAGCCAGGGCTTCCCTGCCATCCATCCAGGCGTCGCAAAAGCCGCGGGATGTCTCACGGCGCGGGCTTTGCGCGCCCGTGCGCGGGGAGCTTCAGCGCGTGGCGTCGCGGAGGTACTGCGCGTAGAAGCGCACCGCGTTCGCATACCCGGCGACGGAGACGCGCTCGTCCTTGCCGTGCAGGCGCGCGAGGTCGGCGCGCTCCAGGCGCAGCGGCATGAAGCGGTAGACGCTGTCGCTCAGCCCGGCGTAGTGGCGCGCGTCGGTGGCGCCCACCATGAGGTAGGGGGCCACCACGGCCTCGGGGAACACCTGGCGGATGCTCCGCTGGAGCACGCCCCAGGCCTCGGAGTCCGTGCGGGACACCGGCGAGGGCTCGCTCTTGAAGCCCAGCGTCCCCACCTTCACGCGGGGGTCATCCACCACGCGCCGCACATGGGCGAGCACATCCTCCACGGTGTCTCCGGGAAGGATGCGGAAGTTCACCACCGCGCGGGCGCGGGACGGCAGGACGTTGTCCTTCACGCTGCCCTCGAACATGGTGGCCGCGGTGGTGGTGCGCACCGCCGCGTTGGTGGAAGGCTGGCCCTCCAGCTGTCGCAGCACGAGCGGCTCGAAGAGCCACAGGTTGGCGAAGACCAGCCGCAGGCCGAACGGCATCTCCGGCCCGACGAACTCGAAGAGGGCCCGGCTGCCGCCGCGCAGCTCGGCCGGCATCGGCTGCTCCTCCAGGCGCATGACGGCGCGGCTGAGCACGCCCACCGCCGTCTGCCTCGGCGGCATGGACGAGTGGCCGCCCTCCCCCTCCACCACCAGCTCCGCGCTGACGAAGCCCTTCTCCGCCACGCCCACCAGCGCCACCGGCGCCGCCACGCCGGGGACGGTGCCCGTCATCATCATGCCCCCCTCGTCCAGCACGGACTCCAGCCTCACGCCGCGCTCCTGCAGCAGCGCCGCCATCGCCTGCGCGCCCTTGCCGCCCACCTCCTCGTCCGCGCCGAAGGCGAGCAGCACGGTGCGCCGCGGCTGGTACCCCGCCGCGAGCAGCCCCTCCACCGCCTCCAGGATGCCGAGCACGCTGCCCTTGTCGTCCAGCGCGCCGCGCCCCCAGACGTACCCGTCCACCACCTCGCCGCTGAAGGGCGGGCGCGTCCAGGACGCCTCGGTGCCGGGCTCCACGGGCACCACGTCCAGGTGGCCCATCAACATCATCGGCCGCAGCGACGCCTCGCTGCCCGGCCACGTGTAGAGGACGGAGTGCCCCCCCACCGGCTCGCGCCGCAGCGCCGTGTGGACGCGGGGGAAGTGCTCCTGGAGGTAGGCGTGCAGCGCGACGAAGGCCTCGTCCCGCGCGGGGACGCCGTCCGACGCCGCCAGCGTCCGCAGCCGCAGCGAGCCCGCCAGCCGGGCGGCCGCCGCGTCCGCGTCCACCGGGAAGGCCTCCGGGGCCTCCGGGGCGACCTGGCGCGAGGTGAAGCGCAGCGCCCGCACCACGACGACGCTGGCCAGGACGCAGATGCCGAGCAGGAACAGCAGGAGGAAGCGTTTCATCGGAGCTCGCGGGAGGGGCGAAACACGGTAGCAGACGCGTGGCGCTCGACTTCAGCCACGCCGGACGGAAGCGCCCGACACCACCGATTTCTTGGAATCTGAGACTAATGCAACGCGCCTTGAGGTCGGAGAGGCCGGAAAGACGTCTTTATCCAATTTTCCACTGTCAGTGTCGGACAGTCTCCGTATATACGCCCTTCTTCCGAGGGGGTTGTCGATGCTGACTCAGTCCGCGAAGCAGTGGCAGTGCGTGCTTCTGTTCGTGCTGGGGACCTTGCTGGGAGCCTGCGGCACAGGGAAGGGCGACGAAACAGGGCTGCCCGGGGCGCCCACGTCCGTGAAGGCCGAGGCGGCGGATACCCAGGCACTGGTGAGATGGACCCCGCCCACGAGTGACGGGGGAAATCCCCTCCTCTACTACGTCGTGCGGTGTGAGCCCGCGTGTGGCGGCGCCATCGTCAGCGCGGGGGAGATGCAGGCCACCGTGCTCGGCCTCAACAACGGCTTCCCGTACCTCTTCAAGGTGTCGGCGGTGAACGCCGTGGGCGAGGGCCCCACCTCCATTCCGACGGAGTCGGTGACGCCGCTGGCCGGCGCCCGCATCCCGAACCCCACCCTTCCTGGCCAGCCCCGGGCCGTGCGCGCGACGGCGGGCAACCACGAGGTGTACGTGAGCTGGCTGGCGCCGGCGAGCTTCGGTGGGCGGCCCCTGACGTCGTACCGCATCACCGTGCAGCCGGGTGGCACCTCGCGCACCGTGGACGCGCCAGCCGCGAGCGTGCGCATCCCCGACCTGCTCAATGGCGTGCCCTACACCTTCACGGTGGTGGCCACCAACGAGGTGGGCGACAGCCCGGAGGCGGCCACGCCGGCGCCGGTGCGGCCCCAGGCCGGCGGGGCGCCGTCCAGCTGGGTGACGGGCTACTACGTGGGCTACCAGCGCCACCTCTACCCGGCGGACGCGGTGGACTTCTCCGGCCTCACCCACCTGGTGGTCGGCCGCTTCAAGCCCGGCCCCTTCGGCACGGTGAACGCGGACCTGGACGTGACGGACTACGAGGGCCCCGCGCTCGCCAAGAAGCTGTCGACGCGCGCCCACGCGGCCGGGCGCAAGGCGCTGATGATGCTCGGCGGCTTCGGCGAGCACGACAACTTCGTGTCCGCCACCGCCGACGAGTCGCGCCCCATCCTCGTGCGCAACCTCATCAAGCTCATGGACGAGCTGGGCTACGACGGCATCGACGTGGACTGGGAGCCCATCATCCTGGCCGCGGAGACCCCCGCCGGAGCCCCCATCCCCACCGACGACGGAGAGCGGCTGCTCGCGCTGCTGGACGACCTGCGCGCCGCGCGCCCCGGCATCATCCTCACGGTGCCCGTGGACTGGATGAACTCCAACTTCATGATCAGCGATGTCCGGGCGGAGTTCGTGGCGAAGCTGGCGGCGCGCGTCGACCAGATCAACATCATGTCCTACAAGATGAGCGGGCACTGGGGCAGCTGGGAGAGCTGGCACTCCAGCCCGCTCGAGGACGACGCGCCCAACCGTCCCAGCTCCGTCTCCACCTCCGTCCAGGGCTACCTGGACGCCGGCGTCCCCGCGGGACGGCTGGGCATGGGCATCGGCTTCTTCGGCACGTGCTGGCAGGGCATCACCGAGCCCCGCACGCCGCTCGACGGGCGCAAGGACGTCATCGAGGGCCAGAGCGACAACGCCATGAGCTACACCAACATCATGACGGACTACTACGAGCCCGAGGCGTACCGCTGGGACGGGAAGGCCGAGGCGCCCTACCTGTCCTTCCCCTCGGCGAACGGGCCGGGCCATTGCAACTACATCTCCTACGAGGACGCGCAGTCCGTCGCGGCCAAGGGCCGCTTCGCGCGCCAGAAGGGCCTGGGGGGCACCATCATCTGGACCATCAACCAGGGCCACCTGCCCCGGGCGCCCGAGGGCCAGAAGGACCCGCTGCTCCAGGCCGTGAAGCGCGCCTTCCTGGACCCCTGAGCTTCGCGGGTGGCCCTGGGGCACCGGGCCGCCCCCGCTGCTCGCCGGGGTGACGGCCGGGCCCTCCCGGGCCCGGAGCGCGAATCGCTGGCCATGGCGGGCGCGCTGGCCCAGCATGGGGACATGGCGTCCCCACCGTCCGTCATCACAGCGCTCACCATCGCCGGCTCCGACAGCGGAGGTGGCGCCGGCATCCAGGCCGACCTCGCCACCTTCGCCTTCCACCGCGTCCATGGCACCAGCGCGCTGACGGCCGTCACCGCGCAGAACACGCTGGGCGTCACCCGCGTGGACGTGCTGCCCGCCGCCTCCGTCGCCGCGCAAATCGACGCGGTGGCGGGTGACCTCGGCGCGGGCGCCGTGAAGACGGGCATGCTCGTCAACCCGGACATCATCACCGTGGTGGCCGGACGGCTGCGCGCGCTGAAGCTGGGGCCGCTGGTGGTGGACCCGGTCATGGTGTCCCGGGCCGGCGCGCGGCTCATCGACGACGCTGCGGTGGGCGCCCTGAGGGAGCTGCTGCTGCCGCTGGCCGACGTGGCCACGCCCAACCGCCACGAGGCGGGCCTGCTGGCGGGGATGGAGCTGCACACGCTGGAGGACATGCGCGAGGCCGCGCGCCGCATCCACCGGCTCGGCCCCCGCGCGGTGCTCGTGAAGGGCGGCGGCATGGCGGGCGCGCTGCGTGGCACGGACGTGTGGTTCGACGGCGAGCGCCTGGAGACGCTGCACCTGCGCTCGGTGGACACGCGCAACACGCACGGCACCGGCTGCACGCTGTCCGCGGCCATCGCCGCGCACCTGGCGCTCGGCCAGGACGCGCTGGAGGCCACCCGGCGCGCCAAGGCCTACGTCACCGCCGCGCTGGAGCACCCGCTGGCCCTGGGCAAGGGCCCCGGCCCCTTCAGCCACTTCTTCCCGCTGGACGGGTAGGCCCGGGGCTCATCCACGCCCCGGGCCCGCGGGCCTCGGCTACTTCGCGTCCTTCGACTGCGCCGTCGAGGCCGGCACGGGGAAGCCGCGCTTGCGCATCAGCGCCTGGATGCCCGCGTCGCGGCCCCGGAAGGCGCGGTAGGCCTCGGCCGGGTCCAGCGTGTTGCCCACGGAGAAGACGCTCTTGCGCAGCCGCTCGGCCACCGCGCGGTCATAGGCGCCCTTGCCCGCGGTGAAGGCCTCGAAGGCGTCCGCCGTCAGGGTGTCGGACCACAGGTAGCTGTAGTACCCCGCCGAGTAGCCGTCGCCCGCGAAGACGTGGCCGAACTGCGGCGTGCGGTGCCGCATGACGATTTCCTTCGGCATGCCCAGCGCGGTGAGCGTGTCGCGCTCGAAGGCGTCCGGGTCGATGGGCTTGTCGCCCGCCAGGTGCAGCTTCATGTCGATGAGGGCGCTCGACAGGTACTCCACCGTGGCGAAGCCCTGGTTGAACGTCGCGGCCTTCTCGATGCGCGCCACCAGCGCCTTCGGGATGGGCTTGCCCGTCTGGTAGTGCAGCGCGTACGTGTTGAGCACCTCGGGCGTGGCCAGCCAGTGCTCCAAGAGCTGCGAGGGGAACTCCACGTAGTCGCGCGCCACGGCCGTGCCCGACAGCGCCGGGTACGTCACGTTGGAGCTCAGGCCGTGCAGCGCGTGGCCGAACTCGTGGAACAGCGTGGACGCGTCCTCCCAGCTGATGAGCACGGGCTCACCGGGCGCGCCCTTCACGAAGTTGGAGTTGTTGGAGACAATCGTCGTGACTTCGCCCCGGTACCGCTCCTGGTTGCGGTACGCGTTCATCCACGCGCCGGAGCGCTTGCCGGTGCGCGCGTACGGGTCGAAGTACCAGAGGCCCACGTGCCGGCCGCTGGCCTTGTCCTTCACCTCCCAGACGCGGACGTCGGGGTGGTAGACGGGCACGTCGCTCACCTGCGCGAAGGTGAAGCCGAACAGCTCGCCGGCCACCCAGAACATGCCCTCGCGCAGCTTCTCCAGCTGGAGGTACGGCTTCACCTCGTTCTGGTCCAGGTCGTACTTCGCCTTGCGGACCTTCTCCGCGTAGTAGCGGTAGTCCCAGGGCTCAATCTTGAGCTTCGCGCCTTCCTTGTTGGCCACCGCCTGCATGTCCCGCACTTCCTCATGGACGCGGGCCACCGCGGGCTTCCAGACGGCCTCCATCAGCTCCATGGCGCGCTCGGGCGACTTCGCCATGGTGTTCTCCAGGCGCCAGTGGGCGTGCGTCGCGAAGCCCAGGAGCTTCGCCCGCTCCGCGCGCAGCTTCAGCACCTCCGAGATGAGGGTGTTGTTGTCGCGCGCGTCGCCGTTGTCGCCGCGGTTGACGTAGTTGCGCCAGACCTTCTCGCGCAAGTCCCGCCGGGACGAGTAGGTGAGGAACGGCTCCATGGAGGAGCGCGTGTTGGTGATGACCCACTTGCCCTTCTGGCCCCGGGCCTCGGCGGCGACCGCCGCGCCAGCGCGCACGGAGTCGGGCAGGCCCGCCAGGTCGGCCTCGGACTCCAGGACGACGGTGTAGCCCTCCTCGTCGGCGAGCACGTTCTGGCTGAAGGACGTGTACAGCGACGCGAGGCGCTGGTTGATGGCGCCCAGCTTCTGCTTCGCCGCCGCGTCCAGCTTCGCGCCGGAGCGCACGAAGCGCGTGTAGTAGAGCCAGGCGAGGCGCTGCTGCTCGGGCGTCAGCTTCGCCTTCTCGGGCGACTGGTACACCGCCTCGATGCGGCGGAAGAGGGCCTCGTTCTGGGCAATCTCGTCCTCGAAGGCGGCGAGCTTCGGCGCCATCTCCCGCTGGAGCGCCTGGAAGTCCGGCGTGTTCATGGACGAGCCCCAGATGCCGTAGAGCGTCTCCACGTCGGACATGGTGCGCCCGGCGGACTCCAGGGCGACGAGGGTGTTCTCGAAGGTCGGCGCGGCGGAGTTGCCGGTGATGGCCGCAATCTCCCGGCGCTGCTCGTCCATGGCCGCCTCGAGCGCGGACTTGAAGTGCTCGACCTTCACCTCGGTGAACGGCGGCACGCCCCCGTAGGGACCGGCCCACTTCGCCAGCAGCGGGTTGCTGGCCTTCGCGGGCTCGCTGGCGGGCGCGACGGCGGGCGGAGGAGCGGAGGTCATGTTCTGGGACTCCTGGGTGGGCTGGGCGGTCGTCGCACAACCGGCGGACACGAGCACGGCCATGCCCGCGCCGGCGAAGAGGAGCTTACGCATGAGGTGGAGGTCTCCCACTGAGAGGGTGGCTGTCTGGTAGGGGCGGAGCCTGGCGGCGGCCCGGGGCGAACCGTAGGACGGATTCGTGGTGTCCCCAACACGCTCGCCTGGCTGCCTCATCCCGAGCCTCCGCGCCCGCGGTGCGACAGGGTGCAACACCCCGGGCACCGCGAGGGCCCGCACTCCTCCTCGGCCCCCGGGGAGGCACCCGGTGTGACATCTTCCCGCGCCGCGAACGACCCTCCCCACCCCGGTCGTTCCAAGTAAGCCATGACCGTGACGAGCTCCCTGAAGGACCGCATCGAGAACCCCGAGCTGCTCTCCCGCGTCGTCCCCCTCGAGGAGGCGGTGAAGCACGTCACCGACGGGTGCACGCTGGCCATCAGCGGCTTCACCAAGTCGGGCGAGCCGAAGACGTTCCTCCCGGCCCTGGCCTGGCACCTCTCCCAGACGGCGCCCCAGGCCCGCATCACCCTGCTGACCGGGGCCTCGCTGTCGGAGGACGTGGAGGGCCCCCTGGCGCCCTTCATCCGCAAGCGCGGCCCCTACATGTCCTCGGCCGCGTCGCGCCGGCGCATCCACGCCGGGGAGATGGACTTCACGGACGTCCACCTGTCCGCCTTCGCGCGCAACCTCATGTACGGGTTCTATGGGGACATCGATGTGGCGGTGGTGGAGGTGTCCCGCATCCGCCCGGACGGCAGCGTCGTCCTCTCGTCATCGGTGGGCATCAGCGCGGAGGCGCTGACCCGCGCGAAGAAGGTCATCCTGGAGGTGAACACCTCCGTGCCGGACTACACGGGGTTCCACGACATCGTCGTGCCGCCCGTCCACCCGCACGTGGGCTGGCCGCTGCCGGTGGTCAACGTGAGGGACCGCATCGGCACGCCCTACGTGGAGTTCGACCTGCGCAAGGTGGTGGCGGTGGTGGAGTCCCGCACGCCCGACCACCCGGTGCCCTTCAAGGCCGCGGACGCCACGGACCGGCGCATCGCGGAGCACGTGATTGCCTTCCTCATGCAGTGCCGCGAGCAGTTCCACTGGGGCAAGCGCCTGCCACCCATCCAGTCCGGCGTGGGCAACGTGGCCAACGCCATCATCGGCGAGCTCTACGACTCGCCCTTCCAGAAGATCCGCTTCTGGACCGAGGTCTTCCAGGACGGGATGCTGCGCTACGTGGAGGACGACGCGAAGTTCGAGTACGCCTCGGCCACCGCGGTGTCCTTCTCCGCCGAGGGGCGCCAGCGCTTCCAGCAGCTCTTCGAGCGGTGCAGGGACCGCCTGGTGCTGCGGCCCATGTGGCTGTCCAACAGCCCGGAAATCATCTCCCGGCTGTTCGTCATCGCGATGAACACGCCCATCGAGGTGGACATCTACGGGCATGTGAACTCCACGCACATCGACGGCTCGCGCATCGTCAACGGGCTGGGCGGCTCGGGAGACTTCTTCCGCAACGCCTACCTGAGCATCGTCCACACGCCGTCCACGCGAAGGCTGAAGGACGGGCGGACGGTGAGCTGTGTCATGCCGTACGTGCGGCACATCGACCACACCGAGCACGACATCAAGTGCGTCGTCACCGAGCAGGGCTACGCGCTCAACATGGACATCCGCTCGCCGAAGCGGCGGGCCCTGGACATCATCGAGCGCTGCGCGCACCCGCACTTCCGGCCGCTCTTGAAGGCCTACCTGGACATGGCGGGCGCCGGAGACGAGCCCCGCGCCACGGACATGCAGGCGCTGAATGGCTGGTGGCGGGACTACGACGACGCGTGCCGCGCCTTCCCGCGGGGCGGGTGAGCGCGCGCATGGCGGAGCGGAATGGACGGGAGGCCTGGCCCCCGGAGCTGTCCGAGCGGATGCGCGAGGTGGACCGGCTGCGCAGGAGCGGGCGGTACGCGTCGGCGCTCGCGCTCATCCGTCAGCTCGCGGAGGAGCACCCGCGACAGGTGCGCGTGCTGAGCGAGCTGGGCCAGACGCTCGGCATCTGGGGCGGTGTGCCGGTCGAGGCCCTCGGCTGGTACGAGCGCGTCCTGGAGCTGGCGCCCGGCCACCTGGCCACGCGGCTGCACCGGGCCCTGTCGCTGGCGCGGCTGGGGCGCCACCCGGAGGCGCTGGCGGACTTCGACGCGCTGATAGCGGCGGGCGCGCGCAAGGCGCTCGTGCTCCACATGAAGCGCGCGGAGTCGCTGGAGGCGCTGGGCCGGCACGAGGAGGCGGAGCGGGACTGGACGCTCGCGCTGGAGGAGGACCCCGGCAACCCCTGGCTGCTCCAGCAGCGCGCCACGGCGAGGACGCGGCTGGGCCGGCTGGAGGACGCGGTGAAGGACCTCACAGCCGCGCTCGCGCCCCGGGAGGGCGAGGACGTGGACCCGGAGCTGCTGCGGGAGCGCGGGGCGCTGCGCGCGCGGCTGGGAGACGTGGACGGCGCGCGCGCGGACTTCGAGGCGGGGCTGGCCGCCCTGCGCGAGGGCGACCCGCCAGGGCTGCTGGACGCGCTCCGGCAGGGGCTCAAGGACTGCGCGTCAGGGTGAAGCGCACCACGCCCTTCTCCTGTTCCGGCAGGGCGATGGAGAAGGTCCCGCTGCGGAAGTCCTCCGCCTTCAGCAAGTAGCGCTCCGAGAACATGACGTCGTCGATGGTCACGTCCACGTCGAAGACCTCGATGTAGATGGACCGGTCCGCCAGGTCCCCGCGCGTCGTCGTGCAGCCACCCTCGGTCCACGTCGGGGTGTAGCCCGAGCCCTCCGGCGTCCGGGTCTTGATGTCTTTGTCACCGGCCGGGCACTCCAGCTCGACGACGACGTCCGGGGCCGAGCCATCGATGTCCCATTCTTCATCGCCGATGGGGTTGATGGGTGCAATCACCGCGGAGACGGGCTGGATGCGCCAGCGCTCGCTCCTGTCGAAGTAGCACGACCGCCCCGCTTCACCCCGGTCGGCGCAGTCCTCGAGGCCCTCGCACCGGTCGCAGATGGCGCCGCCCGCTCCGCAGGCCTCGATGCCGGTACCGTCGAAGCACTTGTCACCCGAGCAGCACCCCGCGCAGCTCTGGGCACACGCGGCCGTCGGCTCATCGAACTCGCTTCCACAGGCCGTCAGCCCCAGACACCAGGCCACGAGCACCATTCCCAGGAACCGCACGTATCACCCCTCCGTGGAGTGGCTGCCCACCCACCGTTCACTCCCGACCGATGATAGCGCACGGGTGGGAGCCTCGTGGGAAATGGCGGACGCGGCAGCCAACACCACCAAAGTCACTTTGGGGGTTGCCAGCGCCCCCGGGCGCCCCTAGCCTTCATGTAACCTTCAAATAACTTACGAAGGTTTCAGGCTCCCATCCCCGGAGGCGCCCATGTCGTCCGCCATCTCCCTCATCGCCGTTCCCACCAACCTGGGCCTGAACCGGGCCACCCGGACGCCCCGGCCCGACCTGCTCCCGGAGGCGCTGCTGGAGGCAGGGCTGGGACGCCGGCTCGGGGCGGTGGTGGAGGCCACCGTGACGCCCGGGCCCTACAACCCGGTCCGCGACCCGGACGTCCACGCCCTCAACCCGCATGGCATCGTGGACCAGTCGCACCGGCTGGCGGACGCGGTGGAGGCGGTGCGGCGCGCGGGGCGGATTCCCCTGGTGCTGGGAGGCGACTGCAGCGTCCTGCTCGGCGCCCTGCTGGGACTGAAGCGCCTCGGGGGACGGCATGGGCTCGCCTTCCTGGATGGACACACCGACTTCTGGCCTCCGGAAGCGGGCCCCCTGGGCGGTGTGGCGGGCATGGACCTGTGGTTCGCCACCGGCCGGGCGCCGGCCATCCTGGGGAACCTGGAGGGACGCGGGCCGCTGGTGCGGGACGAGGACGTCGCCCTGCTCGGGGTGAGAGACCCGGACGACTGGGGCGCGGTGGAGGGCGAGCATGCCCGCGACACGGCCATGGCCTACCTGGACCTGGACACGCTGCGCCGGGACGGAATCGCGGCCTCGGCGGAGCGCGCCTTGAAGCGCCTGCGCGCCCCGGGCGTGGAGGACTTCTGGGTGCACCTGGACGCGGACGTGCTGGATGACGCGGTGATGCCCGCCGTGGACTCACGCCAGCCGGACGGACTGCGGCCGGGCGAGCTGGGCGAGCTGCTGGCCCGGCTGGCGGGCTCGGGCGGGCTGGCGGGCGTGGACGTCACCATCTACGACCCCAGCCTGGACCCGGAGCGCCGGGCCGCCCGGGTGCTGGTGGACGTGCTGGTCGAGGGGCTCGGGACGCTGGCCTCGCCGCCCCGGAAGCGCCAGTCTGAGGGGTGATGGCCTCGCTTCCTGGCTCCGAGCTGCCCGCCGACATCGCGCTGGTGCACGACTTCGTCAACACGCTCGACGTGGAGAAGCTGCTCGACGAGGTCCCCTCCCCCGACTCGCTCGCCGGCTGGTTCCGCGCCCGGGGGCTGCTGGCCCCGGGTGACCTGGTGTCGCCCGAGGCCTTCACGGCGGCCATCCAGGTCCGCGAGGCCCTGCGCGCGGTGCTGCTCGCGCACAACGGAGAGCCGCTGCCCGCGGCGGAGCTGCGCACGCTGGAGCGGGTGTCGGCGGCCTGCCCGCTCACGGTGGGCTTCGACGCGGAAGGCGTGGCGACGCTGCGCGCGGCGGCCCAGGGCGGCTGGAAGGCGCTGGGCGGAGTCTTCGCGGCGGTGGTCTCCGCGCAGCGGGACGGCCGCTGGGAGCGGCTCAAGGTGTGTCCTGCCGGTGACTGCCAGTGCGCCTTCTACGACACGTCGAAGAACCGCTCGGGGCGCTGGTGCAGCATGCGCGTGTGCGGAAACCGGATGAAGCTCCAGCGCTTCCGGGCCGGTGCGGCACGGCAGCCTCGCTGAGGGCCCGGGCGCCCGGCGCCTCCTGAGCAGCCTGGCGTGGCGCGCTTGCAGCCGCCGGGGATTTGGAGCAGAGGGCTGCGACCGTGATTGTCCGTCCGCGCCCCAGTCTCCTCCGGCTCCTCTTCGTCGTCCGCGGCACCATCCTTCCCCGCGTCCTGCCTCACGTGGTGGGCATCGCGGCGCTGGCCTGCCTCGTCGTCTGGGCGACGAAGCAGACCGACCTGCGCCTGCCGGTCGCCACCCCCGCGCCCCTGTCGCTGCTCGGCATCGCGCTCTCCATCTTCCTCGGCTTCCGGAACAACGCCTCCTATGACCGCTGGTGGGAGGCCCGCAAGGTCTGGGGTGCGCTCCTCATCGAGCTGCGCGAGTACTCCCACGAGGCCATCACGCAGCTGGACGACGGCCGCGCCGAGCTGCCCCTCGCGGGCCGGCAGGCCGCGCGGAGGCTCGTGCACCGGAACATCGCCTTCGCGCACGCGCTCGCCGCGCACCTGCGCGGGCATGACGCGGGCGAGGACATCTCCCGCTTCGTCCCGGAGCCGGAGCGCTCGCGCGTGCTGGCCAGCGGGAACCGGCCGAATGCCCTGCTGCGCGAGCACACCGGAGAGCTGGCCGCGCTGCGGCGCGAGGGGCGGCTGTCCGACATCACCTGGAGCGCGCTGAACGAGCGGGTGCATGCACTGATGGGCGTGCTCTGCGCCTGCGAGCGCATCCGCTTCACCCCCGTGCCCTTCACGTACACGGTGCTCCTCCACCGCACCGCGTACCTCTTCTGCCTGCTGCTGCCCTTCGGCCTCGCCGAGGCCCTGGGCTGGTTCACCCCGGTGCTCTCCGCGATGATTGCCTACACGTTCTTCGGACTGGACCGGCTGAGCGACGAGCTGGAGGAGCCCTTCGGGGATGCGCCCAACGACCTGCCCCTGCTCGCGATGGCCCGCACGGCGGAGATGAACCTGCTCGAGGCGCTGGGTGAGCCCCAGCCCGAGCCGCTCCGGCCAGTCGACTTCATCCTCCCGTAGCCGCTACCCGCGGACGGACGCGCTCACTGGATGGTGATGGGGATGTTGTAGAGGAAGCAGACCGGGACCTTCTGGGGCTTGTACTCCCACCCCGTCTTGAGTCCCTGGATGATGTCGCCGTCCGCGCCGGGCACGGACTTCACCGGCGTCACTTCGTACACGCTGCCGTTGGTGGCGACGCACACCTTGTAGATGCCCTGCAGCGTCTGCCCGCGGTGGGCCTGCTTGAACACCTCGGACAGGCGCGGCGACGACTGGCGCACCACGTCCCGCTGGATGACGAAGGGGGGCACATTCTTGGGCTTCACCGGCTCGCCCGTGCCCGTGCCCCCGACGGTGCCGCCCACGACACCTCCCACCACGCCTCCCACCACCCCACCGGCCACGCCCCCCGCCACGCCGCCCTCGACTCCGCCCTCGACGGGCGCCTCGGGCGCCTCCGGCTCGGGCGCCTCCGGCTCGACGGGCTTCTGCTCGGGAACCGGCTGGACCTCCACGGGCTGACGCAGCTCGGTCTTCGGCTTCTTCTCCACCTTGCGTGGGGTCGTCCTGGCCGCCGCGGGCGGCGGGGGCGGAGGAGGAGGCGGCGGCGGGGCCTTGCCGAGGGTCAGCACCACGTCGAGGGGCTGCTCCACCTCGATGACGATGGGCTTCACCAGGAAGACCAGCACCGCCACGACGCCGACATGGACGGCGATGGAGAAGGCGGCGAAGCCGAGGATGCGTTGGGGAGGATCGGTCTGCTGCGCGAACATGCTGGGGCCGGGCATACCACAAGCCCGGGGCCATGCCTCATGAGGTACATCCTGCTTCATGAGTGGGACAAGCCCTCCTGTCACGTGGATGGCACCCGGCTGGTACCAGAGAACCTCGCACTCGTGGTACAGCGCCGCCACCTCGTCCCCATCCCCAGAGGTCTTTTCCGTGAAGACAGACATGATGTGCGCGCTCGGGCTCGCAGCGGCCCTGAGTGCGGTGGCATGTGGTGAGTCGACCGAGGAGGTCGGCGACAAGTACCAGGGCGTCGTCGACGCCTCGACGCTCGACGCGAAGTTCAGGCCCACGAGCGGCGTCTACCGGCCCGCGACGGCCCGGGTGAAGGGCACGAACGTGCCCTTCTACAACCTGGGGCAGGTGGCCACCGAGCGGAAGGACGACAAGGGCGCCATCACCAACTCGGGCGTCCCCGTGGACGAGACCGGGCGCCCCTACCTGCCGGCGAGCCGGGTGGTGGCCACCTCCTATGACCTGACGGAGGGCTGCAGGACGGGCAAGCCGGACTTCGACTTCCGCACCGACAACTACCCGGAGACGGTGCAGTGGCCCCTCTTCGGCGCGCTGCCGCTGGCGGTCACCGGCAACACCACGCCTCCGGTGCTGCCGCTGGTGAAGGTGACGCGGTGGACGGGCACGGGCAGCGAGCAGTGCAACGCCATCAAGGATGTCACCTCGCTCACCAAGGGCGCCTTCGGCGGCGCCGCCGAGGAGGGCGACACCCTCGCGCTGCGCGCCATCATCGACGTGTCCGCGCAGCTCAACCCGCTGAGCCAGGGCTCCGAGTTCACCTCCCAGGGCGGCTGGTACCGCGGACTGCAGCTGGCCTTCCTGGACGGCGGCCCCGTGCAGGTGGACGAGGCCGGCAACGTGAGGGTGATGGACGGCGTGCTGGTGAGCCCGCCGACGGGCGCGCCCACCACCGAGACGCCCGTGTACCTGTTCACGGCCCGGCCCGGTGAAGAGGGCTGGTCCCCGGTGGTGCGCCTGCGCACCTTCACCGCCACCGCGGCGAAGCCGGCCTCCAGCTACACCGGCCTGTGCGTCGACGTCTGCACGGACACCGAGCTCAACCTCACGCCCATCAACCGGTACGCCGGCGTGCTCTTCGTCGTGGGGAGCACCCTGTGAGCGCCACCCTTCCTTCCAAGAGCCCTTCCATGAAGACTCCCTCCTTCCATGGCGCCCGCGCGCTCGCGCTGCTGCTGGCGCTGGTCGCGGTCCTCCCGGTGCCCGCGCTGGCCGCGAGCCAGAACTACGGCCGCATCGCCGGCTACGTGTACGACCCGACGGGCGCCGCGCTCGCCGAGGTGCCCCTCACCGTGAGCGGCCCGGCGCTGCAGCAGCCCCAGTCGAGCACCAGCGGCGAGGACGGCCGCTTCGAGTTCGCCACCCTGCCCCCGGGCGAGGGCTACGTCCTCGAGGTCAACGTCCCCGGCTTCGCCGCCATCAAGCGCTCCGGCATCACCGTCCTGCTCGGCCAGGCCACGCAGGTGGACGTGAAGCTGGAGGTGTTCACCGAGGCGCAGGCGGTGGCCACCTATGAAATCGTCGAGAAGGTCAACCCCATCATCAACCCGGACTCCGCGCAGATGGGCGCGGTGATGAACGCGGAGAAGGCGGCCACCTCGCCCGTCTTCACGCAGGTGCAGGCCATGCCCCAGCTGGTGGCGGGCGTGGGCCAGGGCAACGCGCCCAGCCTGCGCGCCGGCCTGTCGCGCTACGGCAAGTTCTTCGTGGACGGCATGGACACGTCCGACGTGGTGGACGGCAGCATCAGCTCGCCGATGAGCTTCTACGCGGTGGAGAACTTCGAGGTCATCACCGGCGGCCTGGACGCCCAGTACAACTCGCTGGGCCTCATCGAGAACGTCGTCAGCAAGAGCGGCTCCAACAAGCTCACCTACGACGTCACGATGATCCTCTCGCCGGCCTGGGCCAACGCGAAGTACCGCGGTGCCGCCAACCAGAGCCCCAACGTGGCCGGCTACACGCAGAACGAGGTGCCGCTGTCGGAGACGTCCTTCTACAGCCCGCTGGTGGGCGTGGGCGGCCCCATCATCAAGGACAAGCTGTGGTTCTACTTCTCCGGCCAGTGGAACTTCTCCAAGCGCGACACGCCGCTGGGTGAGGAGAACCGCACGTCCGACACGGAGACGCGCCTGGCCCGCCTGAAGCTCACCTGGCAGCCCACGTCGAAGGACCGCGTGTCCGTGGCGTTCAACTACGACAACAACGCCATCACCAACCAGGTCTCGTCGACGTCCGCCTCCCCGGAAGCGGAGACGCAGATCGACCGCGGCGGCTTCTTCGCCATCGTCAACTACGACCGCAGCATCAGCGAAAACGTCCTCTTCCAGCTCCAGACGGGCACCACGTTCAAGGACATCTGGCAGGGCCCGATGAACGAGGACTCGCAGGAGATTGCCCACATCTACAACAGCACCACGTACCGGAACGCTGGCGCGCTGCGCAACGAGACGGGCAACCTGGTGACGGAGCAGCGCCTGCGCTTCCAGTTCGACCCGACGCTGCTCTTCAAGGTGAAGAACCACCAGATGAAGGCGGGCGTGCAGGTCAGCTACCTGAGCGGTGACAAGACGACGCAGGTGATTGGCAACCGTCGCTTCAATGACCGCAACGGCGAGTGCAACCCGGAAGACCCGTCCACCTTCCAGTTCTGCAACGAGCGCATCGACTTCTACAACTCCGACGGCGTGCAGGGCCCGCTGACCACCGAGGCCGGGGACCTCATCACCGGCGCCTTCGTCCAGGACCGCTGGAACGTCAACCGCTACCTCACGCTGGTGGCGGGTCTGCGCGCGGACGTGGGCCGGCTGTACGGGGACAACAACCAGTTCATCACCAACCTGGTGGGCGTGGGCCCGCGCCTGTCGGCCACCTACGACCTGTTCGGCAACCGGACGACGCTCTTCAAGGCGCACTACGGCCGCTCCAACGAGGTGGGTGACGTCTTCATCGCCCAGCACGCCAACCCGGACCTGCTCCAGGTGCGGTCCACCTTCAGCGGCGGCGCCTTCGCCGACTGCGCGCCGGACACCACCGGCAACAGCCAGTGCAGCGTGTCCGGAGGCCCCTCCGGCCGCTTCTTCGACAAGGAGGACCACACCCCGCCGCACGTGGATGAGGTCGCGCTCGGCCTGCACCACGCGATGAGCGAGCAGTCCGTCATCGGCGTGGACTTCACCTACCGCAAGTACTCCAACATGTGGGTGGACGAGGAGATGAACCGCATCTGGGACCCGTCCGGTCAGCGCGTGGTGGGATACGCGGACGGCGTGAACCACACGGTGGTGAAGATCCACAACCCGGACGACGCCTGGCGCGACTACCGGGGCATGGACCTGTGGGTGCAGGGCCGGACGGGCCCGTGGGACCTGCTCGCGAACTACACCCTGGCCTTCAGCAACGGCACGGTGGGTGACTACTTCGACGGCTACGGCGCCAACCCCCGCTTCAAGCACTTCTTCGAGGGGCCGTCGCCGGAGGACATCCGCCACACCATGAAGGGCTCCATCGGGTACACCACGAAGTTCGGGCTCGATTTCGGCGTGCGCTTCAACTACCGCACCGGCGCGCCCATGTGGATGTACCAGGAGGGCGCGGTGGACCGGCAGCGCGTGGTGCGCTCGGAGCGTGGCACCGGCCACTCCTACAACACCAACAACGGCATCCCGGACTTCAACGACCCGGCCGCCGTGTCCCAGCTGCGCCAGCCGAGCCAGTTCCTGTTCGACGTCCAGGCCCGCTATGACCTGAACCGCATCGTGAAGACGGACGAGACGAAGATGGAGCTCACGCTCATCATGTTCAACGTCCTCAACAACAGCGACGTTACGTTCGTGCAGGAGCAGTGGCGCGCCACCAACAACCGCTTCGGCACGGCGACGAGCCGCCGCAGCCCGATGCAGGCCGAGCTGCTGCTGCGCGTGCGCAACTAGCCACTCAGGCCCGAAATGCCACACCGGGGCCTCTCGCGTTCGCTCGCGGGGGGCCCCGTGTCTTTGAGGCCACTTGAATCCGGCGGTGCCGCCGTTCTAGACGGGCGTGTGACTTCCGCCTCCCGTCCGCTCCTCCTCGGGCTGCTGTCCGCCCTCCTCGCTTCCTGTGCCTCTGCTCCGTCCGTGCCGGCGGCCGCCGCCGTGGCGCCGGTGCCCCCGCGCCCCAGCGCGCCGGAGCCCCTGCGCCTCACCCTGGTGGGGACCAATGACCTGCACGGGTGGGTGATGCCCTCGCGTGCCACGCTGCCCGATGGCACCGGCGTGGAGCAGGGCGGGCTGGCGACCTTCGCGGGCTACCTGGCCGTGCTCCGGGCGGAGAATCCGGACGGAGTGCTGCTGCTGGACGGAGGGGACCTGTTCCAGGGCACCCTCGCCTCCAACCTCACCGAGGGCGAGGTGGTCATCGGCGCGATGAATGCCCTGGGCTATGCCGCCTCGGCGCTCGGGAACCACGAGTTCGACTACGGGCCCGTGGGGCCCCGCTCGGTGGCGCTCGAGGGGGACGACCCCTTCGGCGCGCTCAAGGCGCGCATTGCCCAGGCGCGCTTCCCGGTGCTCGGGGTCAACGTCACCGACAGCGGGACGGGCGCGGGCCCCGCCTGGCTCGGCAACGACGGCACGCTGCTGGTGGAGCGGAGGGGGGTGCGCATCGGCATCCTCGGGCTGGCCACGCCCCACACCCCGAAGGTGACCAACCCGGTGAATGTGGCGAGCCTGCGCTTCGCGCCCATGGCTCCGGCGGCGCTCGCCGCGGCCCAGGGCCTGCGCGCCCGTGGGGCGGACGTGGTGGTCGCGGTGGCCCACGCGGGCGCGGTGTGCAAGCGCCTGGACGAGCCGCGCGACGCCTCCTCGTGTGACCGCGGGGACAGTGAGATTGTCGAGCTCCTGGAGGAGCTGCCCGAGGGGACGCTGGACGCGGTGGTGGCCGGTCACACGCACCAGCCGGTGGGCCACTTCATCCGCGGCACGCCGGTCATCGAGACGTCGGGCCGGGGCCGCGCCTTCGGACTCGTGGAGCTCTTCGTGGACCCGGTGACGCGCAAGGTGCTCCCCGAGCGGACCCGGCTGGAGGGCTCCATCCCGGTGTGCGCGCGGGTGGACGCGTCGCTGGGCACCTGTGAGGAGCGGGTGTTGAAGGAGGCGAAGCGGCTCGAGCTCGTTCCCGCCACCTTCCGGGGGCGCGCGGTGGTGGCCGACGCGGCGCTGGAGGCGCAGCTTTCCGAGGCGCTCGCCCGCGTGGAGCAGGAGCAGCGGCGCCCCCTGGGCGTGCGCGTGCCGGCGGCGCTCACGCGCAGCTACGACGCGGAGAGCCCGCTCGGCAGCGTGCTGGCGGATGGGCTGCGCGAAGTCACGGGGACCGACATCGCCCTGCTCAACAGCGGTGGGCTGCGCGCGGACCTGCCGGCCGGCGAGCTCACCTATGGCGCCGTCTATGAGGTGCTTCCCTTCGACAACACCCTCTCCGTCGTCACCGTCTCGGCCCCGGAGCTGCGGCGGCTGCTGGAGGCCGCCTATGGGCGCAAGGGCACCTTCCAGGTGTCGGGGCTGAAGGTGCGGGTGGAGGTGTGCGGCGGGGTGTCGCGGCTCGCCTCCGTCACCCTGCCGAATGGAAAGCCCCTTCCGGCCGGGAAGCGCTTCCGGGTGGCCATGCCGGACTTCCTGGCGCGCGGTGGCGGCGGGCTGGAAGAGGCACTCAAGCCGCTGCCTCCCGGGAGCATCGACCTGGGCGAGCGTCAGGCGCTGACGCTGCGTGACGCGCTCATCGAGCACTGGAAGGCTCGAGGCAAGCCGCTGGTGGCGCCCGCGCCCGGCCGCATCCTGCGCGCGAGCGGAGCGGCCGGTTGCCCCGCGGAGGCCGCCGGGCGGCCCTGAGCTCCCCGGTGTGAGGGATTGGCCTTGTGCATCCGCTAGTGGGTTTCCACCATTGAAATCCATTCCAAGCCATCAAGCAGCGCTTGCGCCGAGGCGCGTCAATTCATTCCATGCCAAATGGATATATCAACCACCCGAACCCATGTAGCCTTGGCCGACCGGAACCTGGGGCTCCCCTTGGACCTCCCACACCCCTCCGGCAAGGAGCTGTCCTTGAAGTTCGCAATCACACTCGTGCGTGCAGTGACTTTGGTGGGAGCGAGTCTGGCGTTGGCGGCCTGTGGTGGAGAGCTGACGCCCGAGGAAGCGGCCTCGCTGGAGGCGGATGCGCTGGGACAGGCAGAGTCGGAGCTGGGCTCCTGCGCCAACTGGTCCGAGTGGAACAACACGGGCGCAACCACGTGTGAGTACCAGGGCTGCGGCTACTACCTGTCGTGCGACGACTACATCGCGGGGATGCTGGCGGACGACTCCACCGAGGAGCCGGACAAGGCCCCTCCTCCCCTCTGCCCCGATGGCTACTCCTATCCCCATCGCGTCTACAACCCGGGCACCTTTGCCCAGCAGTACAGCTACCGCGCGTGCTTCAACGAGGCGGGCGCCTACACGCACACGGAATACCAGTACCAGAACGTCCTGAGCACCTGCGGCTGCTGAGTCGCGGCGACTCCCGGACCCATGGAGCCGCGCTCCGTGGGTCCGTCAAGCCAGTCCCCCCTCGACTGCAAATCGCCTGTGAGCCCGAGCTCCAGTTCAGGTGGGCAGGCGCTTCAGGAAGGCCAGCAGCGCCGCGCTGACCTCGGCCGCACACTCCTGCTGGAGCCAATGGCCCGCCCCAGGGATGACGAGCACCTCCTGGAGGTTGGGCACCAGTGGCTTCATGAGGTCTACCGGGGCAAAGGCGCGCGCCGGGTCCTTCTCGCCAACCATGAAGAGCGCGGGCTGCTCGATTCGGACCGTCGCGAGCTCGGGCAGCTCCGCCCAGTCGCGGTCCATGTTGCGATAGCGATTGAGCCCGCCACGAAACCCACTGCCCTGGAGCTCCTTCACGATGTGCGCGAGGTCGTCCTCCGTGAGCCAGGCAGGGAGCGTGGCCGGGGTTTCGATGCCCGTGAGGAACGAGTCCCCCTTCTTCCGGGTCCGCACGACCTCGGCCGTCGTGTCGAACCCGGGCACACCGGCAAGGAGGGTGCGCATCGTCCTCGGGACGTCCGCTTCGAGCTCCGCCTCCGCGACGCCGGGCTCCTGGAAGTACAGGATGTAGAACCAGCGGTCCCCGAACATGTGCTTGAAGAGCTGCGTCGGCGGCATGGGCGTGCGGCCGAGGTGCGGGACGCTCATGCCGACCACCGCGCGGAAACGGTCGGGGTGAAGCGCGGCGCAGGTCCACGCCATCGCCGCGCCCCAGTCGTGGCCGACGACGACGGCGGTCCTCTCCCCGAGGACATCGAGCAGGCCGACAAAATCGGCGAGCAGGTTCTTCAGGCTGTACGCCTCGACGGCCCCCGGCTTGTCGCTGCGGCCATAGCCCCGGACATCGGGCGCGACGGCGTGGTAGCCGGCGGCCGCGAGCGCGTGGAGCTGGTGCCGCCAGGAGTACCAGGACTCCGGCCAGCCATGGAGGAGCAGCACGAGAGGGCCTTCGCCAGCCTCTGCGATGTGGAGCTGGATGCCGTTCGTCTCGACGGTGCGGTGTGTGATTTCAGGCATGGGAGGCAGGGCCTTTCTTCAAGGATTGTCGCGAACGGCTACGCCGCCACGTCCGCGTCGGGCGACCGCCGCACCTTCGCCAGCGCGCCGACCAGCACCTCCGGCCCCGCGCCGCGCTTGTGCGCGTTCTCACTCAGGTGCCGGCGCCACGCGCGCGCACCGGGCAGCCCCTGGAACAGCCCCAGCATGTGCCGCGTAATCGCCCCCAGCGGCGCGCCCTGCGACATGCGCCGCTCGATATAGGGCAGCATCGCCTCGACCACCGCGTGCCGCTCCGGCGGAGCCTCCTTCGAGCCGAAGAACCGCTGGTCCGCCTCCGCCAGCAGATACGGGCTCTCGTACACGGCGCGGCCAATCATCACCCCGTCCACCTGCTTCAGGTGCTCGGCGGCGGCGTCCAGCGTCTTGATGCCGCCGTTGATGCTGATGTCCAGGTGCGGGAACTCGCTCTTCAGCCGGTAGACGAGCTCGTAGCGCAGCGGGGGCACGTCCCGGTTCTCCTTCGGGCTCAGCCCCTGCAACCACGCCTTGCGCGCGTGCACGATGAAGCGCGTGCAGCCCGCGGCGGAGACCTTCCGCACGAAGCCCTCCAGCGTGGGCCACTCCTCGAGGTCATCGATGGCGATGCGCGACTTCACCGTCACCGGGATGCGCACGGCCTCCCGCATCGCCGCCACCCCCCGGGCCACCAGGTCCGGCTCCGCCATCAGGCACGCGCCAAAGCGCCCGGACTGCACCCGGTCGCTCGGACAGCCGACGTTGAGGTTGATTTCGTCGTACCCCCACTCCTCGCCCACCCGGGCCGACGCGGCGAGCGCGTCCGGCTCCGAGCCTCCCAGCTGGAGCGCCACCGGGTGCTCCGCGGGCTCGTAGCCCAGCAGCCGCTCCCGGTCGCCGTGCAGGATGGCGCCCGTGGTCACCATCTCCGTGTAGAGGAGCGTGTGGCGGCTGAGCAGCCGGTGGAAGTACCGGCAGTTCCGGTCCGTCCAGTCCATCATCGGCGCGACACACAGCGGCATCGGGGAAAGCGGCATCATGGAAGAACCCGGGGGAGCGCCTTGAGCGTCCTGCGGAGCATCTACTCGGCTTTTCCCGTGGTGCCCATCCCTCTTTGCCGCCCGGCTGCTCGGAGAGGGAAGAGGCGGACACCCCCGTCCCCTGTAGGCTGCTGCCGTGTCTTCGAGCCCTCCCCTTCTGGATGACATGCTCCTCTTCGCCGAAGTCGTGGCGACGGGCGGCATCACCGCCGCCGCCGAGCGGCTCGGCCTGCGCAAGTCGACCGTGAGCCGCCGGCTCGCCGCCCTGGAGGAACGGCTGGGAATCCGCCTCCTCGAGCGCAACACCCGCCGCCTGCGACTCACCGAGGCCGGCCGTGACTACCACGCCCACTGCGCCCGGCTCGTCGCCGAGGCCCGCGAGGTCAACCGCGCGGTGAGTGAGTCACGCGGCACGCCCCAGGGCACCCTCCGCCTCGCCACCTTGTCGCTGCTCGGCGAGCTGCTCACGCCCCTCATCTCCGAGTTCCTCCTGCGCCAGCCGCTGATGCGGGTGGAGGTGTCGCTCGCCGAGGCGCACGTGGACCTCATCGCCGAGGAGTACGACCTGGCCCTGCGCACCGGGCCGCTCGCGGACTCCTCGCTGGTGGCGCGCCGGCTGGGCCGCCTGCGCACGGGCTACTACGCCAGCGCCACCTATCTCAGCCGCCACGGCACGCCCCGGACGGCCGACGAGCTCCAGGCCCACGAGTGCGTCCTCCTGGCCGAGCCCGGCACCGACGAGGTCTGGTTCTTCGGCGAGGGCAAGCGCGCCAGGACGGTGCCCGTGTCGGGCCGGCTGCGCGTGCCCAGCGTCCGCGCCGGACAGGCGGCGGCGCGCGCGGGACTCGGCCTGGTGAGGCTGCCCGCCTCGCTCGTCGTCGATGACGTGCGCGGCGGAATGCTCATTCCCGTCCTGGTGGACCAGACGCCGCCGGGCATCCCCGTCTTCGCCGTCTACCCCAGCAGCCGCCAGCTCCCTCCCAAGGTGCGCTCGTTCCTGACGCTGCTGTCCGAGCGCGGCGCCTCGCTGCCCTGGGATGAAACCGAGTAGGGGCGCTTCGCGGAACAATGCGTTGCACCAGGGGCTCTCGTCCGGAACACCCGCCGTCATTACACCTCTCCCCGTACCAAGCCGCGGCCGTCCTGGCCGGGGCCTCTCGAGGAGGACGAGTCATGGCAGGGGACGTCATCACGGTGGGGGATGCGGAATTCGGACGCGAGGTGCTCGAGTCGAAGGAGCCCGTCCTCGTGGACTTCACGGCGGCGTGGTGCGCGCCGTGCCGGGCCATCTCGCCCGTCGTCGACGCGCTGGCCACCGAGTACCGGGGGCGGATGAAGGTCGCGAAGGTCGACGTCGACGTGAACCAGGCGACGGCCCAGCAGTACGGCATCCGCGCGATGCCCACGTTCCTCATCTTCAAGGAGGGCCGAGTGGTCAAGCAGCTGGTCGGCGCGATGCCCCGGAAGAAGCTGGAGGAGGAGCTGCGCCAGCACCTGTGAGCTTCCGGCACCGGACACCGGGCCGCGCGCCACACGGTTGGCGTGGCGGCCCGGGACTGCTCCCGCTAGTGATGCGCGCATGCGCGCATACGAACTCCAGAAGGCAGGCGACATCGACGGCTGGGTGCAGGTGGAACGTCCGGAGCCCAAGCCCGGACCGGGCCAGGCCCTGGTGCGAATCCGGGCCGTCTCGCTGAACTACCGGGACCTGTTCATCGTGCAGGGGAAGTATCCGGGCACCCGCCCCGCGAACCTCATCCCCACGTCCGACGGCGCCGGCGAAGTGGTCGCGGTGGGCGCGGGCGTCACCCGGGTGAAGCCCGGTGACCGCGTGGCCCCGACGTTCTTCCAGACCTGGACGGACGGCCCGCCGGCCAAGGAGAAGACTGCCAACGCCCTGGGAGGCAGCGTCGATGGCGTGCTGGCCGAGTACGTCACCGTGGACGCCGAGGGGCTGGTGCACCTGCCCGAGCACTTCACCTTCGAGGACGGCGCCACCCTGCCGTGCGCGGCCGTCACCGTGTGGAACTCGCTGGTGCCCGAGGGCCACCTCCAGCCGGGCCAGACGGTGCTGGCGCTGGGCACCGGGGGTGTTTCCATCTTCGCCCTCCAGCTCGCCCGCGCGCTGGGGGCCCGCGTCATCATCACCTCCAGCTCGGACGAGAAGCTGGAGCGCGCGAAGGGGCTCGGGGCCGACGGCACCGTCAACTACAAGAAGCACCCGGACTGGGAGGAGAAGGTCCTGGAGCTGACGGGAGGCCAGGGCGTGGACCACGTCCTGGAGGTGGGTGGCTCGGAGACGCTTCCGAAGTCCATCCGCGCCACGCGGCCCGGCGGACACATCTCCCTCATCGGCATGCTCAGCGGCGGCTTCGCGAAGCCAGACGCCGCCCTCATCGAGCCGAAGAAGCTCAACGTCCAGGGCACCTACGTCGGCAGCCGCGCCATGTTCGAGGACATGAACCGGGTCCTCAGCCAGCACCAGCTGAAGCCCGTCATCGACCGTGTCTACCCGTTCAAGGAGGCGCGCGAGGCCCTGCGCCACATGCAGGCGGGCGCCCACTTCGGGAAGATCGTCATCGAGGGCTGGCCTGAACCGCGCGCGGTTCATCAGCGGGGGTTGAAGCGTGAGTAGTCGAGGAAGCGCCAGCGCAGCGAGGTGACGCCGCGCAGCTCATGGACTTCCTCCACCTGGAAGTCCACCACCCGCTTCGCCCCGGCATGCCGCGCCAGGCGCTCCGGCTCCCAGGTGGCCCGCGCCGTCCCGGTGAGCTGGAGCGTGCCTCCAGCCTCGAAGTCGATGAACAGCAGCCCCGCGCGAGCGTCCAGCGCGAGGTTGCCCAGCGTGTTGAACATGTTGTTGCCCGCGTAGTCCGGGAACTCCAACGCGTGCGCGTCCCGCACGCGCACGAAGCCCGGGTTGCCACCCCGGTGCGAGGCGTCCGCGCCCCCTTCCTGCGTGTGCGTGGCGATGAAGAAGGTGTCCGCCCGCGCGAGCCACTGCTGCTGCGTCTCGGTGAGCGCCGTGCCGGAGTACACCGCCTCGGCGCGCGGCGTGGGCCGTGGCTCCGGCGGCGGCTCCACCGCCCTCGCCTGGATGTACTTGGGGCAGAGCGAGTACACGCTGCGCGGCCACAGGAGGAAGCCTCCGTCGGGCCCTGGCTCCGCGCGGCCTCGGGCCTTCATCCGCCGCCGGGTGGCCAGCTCGATGCCGAGCAGCCCGACGTCGGCCTCCTCCCGCAGGACGGCCTGGAGCGGGTCTCCCTCCACCGGCTCCGCGAGCACGACGAGCGTGTGCTCGTCGCGCACCGAGGCAAAGCCGGGCTCGCCCGTGAGCAGCGAGGCCCAGACCTGCCCCGTGTCCGGCACTCGCGAGGCCACCACCACCATCCGCTGCGCGCGAAGGAAGTCCCGCGCCGCGGGCGGGAACACCGAGCCGATGGAGCGGCCCACGCGCTCCGCCTCTCGCACGGTGCCCTCATGGGCCTGCACGGCCAGCTCGCCTCGATGAAAGGGATTCTCCATGGTGGTCCTCACGGTGCCTCGGGCCTAGAAGAAGCCGCAGGAGGGAGCGCCCGGCGTCGGCGCGGCGTGCCCCTCCGCGCCGGTGGGAGCGTAGATCTCCAGCCGCGTCCCGTCCGGGTCCTCGAAGAAGATACCGCCCGAGCGCATGCCCTCGCCATGCGGCACCACGCCGTCATGCAGGAAGGGCACCCCGAGCGCCTTGAGCTTCTTCTCCACCTCCTTCACCTCGAACATGCCCTCCACCTGGAAGGACAGGTGGTGCAGGCCCGCCCGGCTGCGGTCGAAGCGCCCGGTGCCCTGCTGCCACAGGGTGAGCACCAGTCGCTTGCCCGCGCTGAGGAAGGCGTACTCCCGCCCCTGCTCCTTCGACTCGGCCGTCACCTCGAAGCCGAAGACGTCGCGATAGAAGCGCGTGGAGCGCTCGAGGTGGGTGACGGTGATGCCGACATGGCCCGTCTGGAAGCCGGGGCCGTGGGTTGCCGCGCTGCTCATGGAAGTGCGTCTCCTGGATGACCGCGAGATTGCCCGACCCTCCATTGCAGCCCGCCGGCCAACCCCGGCGCGCGCCCCAGCCCCAGGGAGTTCAGCCACTTCCGGCGCTGCCTGCCCTCCCACGCCACCACGAGGACTCGTGAATCACGACTTCTCGTGGCGGACTGGCGCGGGATTCCGGTGTGCCTCCGGCGCCGTCAGCGGACCTTGATGCCCAGCGCCTTGAGGCGCGAGGCCAGCGTGGTGGGCGCAATCCCCAGCAGCTCCGCGGCCCCACCCGGGCCGTACACCTTGCCTCCCGCCGCGGCCAGCGCCGCCTGGAGGTTCTCCTTCTCCCGCTGGCGCCACTGCGTCTCGTTGAGGAAGGACATCGTGGAGGGCGCAGGCGCCTTGCGCTCCGGCGGAGCCTCCGGGCGCGTCGTCTCGGGCAGGGCCCCCTCCAGGCGGAGCTTCCCGCCTCGTGAGAGGATGACGGCGCGCTCCAGCACGTTCTCCAGCTCGCGCACGTTGCCCGGCCAGTCGTACCGCTGGAGCGCCTGCACGTGGGCCTGGGACAGCCGGGGCGGAGCGACCTTGAGCCGCGCGGAGACGCGCTGGAGCAGGTGCTCGGCCAGCAGGGGAATGTCCTCCGCGCGCTCGCGCAGCGGCGGCACCTCGATGGGGAAGACGCTCAGCCGGTAGTAGAGGTCTTCACGGAAGCGCCCGGCGGCGACCTCCGCCTTCAGGTTGCGGTTCGTGGCGGCGACGATGCGCACGTCCACCTTCCGCGTGACGTCGTCCCCCACCCGCTCGAAGGTTCCTTCCTGGAGCACCCGCAGCAGCTTGCCCTGCAGCTCCAGGGGAATCTCCCCCACCTCGTCGAGGAAGAGCGTGCCGCCCTCGGCGGCCTGGAAGCGGCCGGCCCTGTCTCGCAGCGCGCCGGTGAAGGCGCCCTTCACGTGGCCGAAGAACTCGCTCTCGAACAGCTCGCGCGGAATGGACGCGCAGTTGACGCGGATGAGGGGCCGCTCCCGGCGCGGGCTCTGCTCGTGGAGTGCCCGGGCGATGAGCTCCTTGCCGACGCCGGACTCCCCGAGGATGAGCACGCTGGCGGTGGTGGCCGCCACGGGCTGGAGCTGCTGGAGCACCCGCTGCAACGCCGCGCTCCGGCCCACCAGCTCCCCGAAGGCCAGCGCGTCCTTCACCTCCTCGCGCAGGTAGTCGCGCTCCAGCTCCAGCTGGCCGCGCAGCCGCGCCACCTCCTCGAAGGCGCGCGCGTTGGCCAGGGCCACCGCCGCATGGTCCGCGAAGCTGCGCAGCCAGGAGAACTCCTGTGCGCCGAGCGCCCTGCGGCTGAACACCGCCAGCACGCCCAGCACATCGCCCCGGAACACGAGCGGCTGGGCCGCGAAGCTCTGGATGTCCTCGCGCCGCGCCCACTCGCCGCGCACCAGCCAGCCGGCCTGTCCTCCCAGGCTCTGCAGCAGCACGGGCTCGCCCGTGGCGCCCACCTGCCCCACCTTGCGCACGCCCAGGGGAAAGCGGCGGAACGCCCCGTCCAGCCGCGACCACTCCTCCTCCGGGTCCTCCCGGGAGCCGCCCGCGCTCGCCGCCAGGTGGAGGCAGCGCGTCCGCTCGGGGCACTCGGCGCGCATGGGACACACGTCGCAGATGTCCCCAGGCGCGATGAGCCACAGCCGCGCCAGCGCCACGTCCGGCTGCGCGGCCAGGCCATGGACGACCCGCGCCAGCACCAGGTCCACCGAGCGGACCTGCGCCACGGCGAGGGCTACCGACTGGAGCGCGTCCGCGTACATGGCTGTCCCCCTAACCGGGAGCGCGCCCGGGCTCCACGATTTCTCGTGGGGCCACGAGACCTCGTGACGCGCGGAGGGAGAAAACACTAGTGATTCCAGGCACCTGGCTGCAACTGCATGGGCATGTCAGCTGCAATCTCCCGGGGCCTCACCCCTTGAAACAGGAGCACGACATGGCCGCCTCCCCCCTGCGTCCCCCCTTCACCCACGACACCGCCCGGGCCAAGGTCCAGGCCGCCGAGGACGCCTGGAACAGCCGGGACCCGGAGCGCGTGGCGCTCGCGTACACGGTGGACTCCGAGTGGCGCAACCGGGACGAGTTCTTCCGGGGACGCGACGCCATCCGGCGCTTCCTCCAGCGCAAGTGGGCGAAGGAGCTCGACTACCGGCTGATGAAGGAGCTGTGGTGCTTCACCGACAACCGCATCTCCGTCCGCTTCGAGTACGAGTGGCACGACGCCGCCGGCCAGTGGTTCCGCACCCATGGCAACGAGCACTGGGAGTTCGACCCCGAAGGCCTCATGCGCCGCCGGGACATGAGCGCCAACGACCTCCCCATCGCAGAGGAGGAGCGCCGCTACCGGTGACCGGGCTCGCCCCTCCGGTCGCCCTCCCGCCCCCCTGCCCGGCGTCTGGGACGCCCAGTGAAGTGAAAGGAAGGCTGGAGATTCTCTCCAGGTAGGGTAGTCACGGGCGCGCCACGGGAGCGTCACGCGCAGGTAACGGCTCCTGGAAAAGCCTCGCCTGGACATCCAGGTGACTGGAGGGACGGATGCTCGAGAAGCTGATGCCGAAGTCCGACGAGTTCTTCGACGACTTCGACGCGCAATGTGCCGTCACCGTGCAGGGCGCGAAGATGCTGCACGCGCTCCTGAGCGACTACCGCGACGTACCCGAGCGGGTGAAGGCGCTCAAGGACGTGGAGCACCGGGGTGACGAGGTCACCCACACGGCCTTCAACCGCCTGCACCAGCAGTTCATCACCCCGTTCGACCGCGGGCAGATTCACTCCCTGCTGTCGCGCATCGACGACGTGCTGGACCTGACCAACGCGGCCGCCGCCCGGCTGCACTACTACGAAATCCCCAGCAGCCTGCCGGACGCCACGGAGCTGGCGCGCCTGCTGGTGCTGTCCACCGAGAAGGTCCAGGAGGTGGTGGGCGCGCTGCGGCTCATCAAGAAGCCGGAGCAGATTCTCGCCGGCTGCCAGGAAATCAAGCGGCTGGAGTCCCAGGCGGACGAGGCGCTGCGCTCGGGCGTGGGCCGGCTCTTCAAGAGCGGCGTGGACACGCTGATGGTCATCAAGTGGAAGGAGATCTACGACCTCATCGAGACCGCCACCGACAAGTGCCAGTCCGTGGCCAACGTCATCGAGGGTGTGGTGCTGGAGCACTCCTGAGATGCTACTGACCGCCGTCATCATCATCGTCGGAGTCGCGCTCATCTTCGACTTCATCAATGGATTCCACGACGCGGCGAACTCCATCGCCACCGTGGTGTCCACGCGCGTGCTCTCCCCCAACCTCGCCGTGGCCTGGGCCGCCTTCTTCAACTTCGTCGCGGCCTTCGGCGGGGGTGTCCATGTGGCCAACACCATGGGCAAGGGCATCATCAACTTCGACATGCTCCGCGACCGGGGCGAGGCCGCGGTGCTCGCGGTCATCTTCTCCGCGCTGATGGGCGCCATCGTCTGGAATCTGCTGACGTGGTGGTGGGGGCTGCCCTCGTCCTCGTCCCACGCGCTGGCGGGCGGCATGATTGGCGCCACGCTGCCGGTGCTCGGCTTCGCGGGGCTGGTGGGCTCGGGCATCGCCAAGATTGCCGCGTTCATCGTGCTGTCACCGCTCATCGGCATGACGCTCGGAATCTCGCTGATGGTGGCGAGCACGTGGATCGTGCACAAGCAGACGCCCCTGCGCGTGGACGCGTGGTTCCGCCGGCTGCAGCTGGTGTCGTCCGCCATCTTCTCCTACAGCCACGGCACCAACGACGCGCAGAAGGTGATGGGCATCATCGCGGTGGTGCTCTTCGGCACCATCTGGAAGGACCGCCCGTTCCACATCGACTGGTGGATGATCATCTCCTGCCACGCGGCCATCTCCCTGGGGACGTTCTTCGGCGGGTGGCGCATCGTGCGCACCATGGGGCACAGCCTCACCAAGCTGGCGCCCATCGGCGGCTTCGCCGCGGAGACGGGCGGCGGCGTCACCATCATCGCGCTGGCGCAGCTGGGCATCCCGGTGTCGACCACCCACACCATCACCGGCGCCATCGTCGGGGTGGGCTCCACCAAGGGCTGGCGCGCCGTGAAGTGGGGCGTCGCGGGCCGCATCATCTGGGCGTGGGTGTTCACCATCCCCGCCTCCGCCCTGACGGCCGTGGTCGTCTACGGGCTCACCCAGCTGGTCGTGAAGCTCGTCGGCTGAGCCTCCCTGGCAAAGGGGCCCGCGCCTGGCCGCGCGGGCCCGCTCGCTTGACTCGCGTCCGCGAGTTCAGCCAGCATTTCACTCCGTGAGCGATTCGAACGTGAGCACCACGCAGCGCGAGGGCCTGACGGCCTCCGCCTCCGTGTGCCCGGCGACCGCCACCACCACCACGACTACCTCCACGACCACGACTCCCCGCGGAGCGCGGGCGGTCTAGCTCGGAAACCTCCAGGTTCCCCAGCTCGGCCCCGCGCTCTCCGGCGCGGGGCCTTTTCGTTTTTGCCGTCTTCCCAGGAGCCCCGCATGCAGCCCACCTCCCAGACGACCCGCCGGCAGCACCGCCCCTCCTCCCCGCCGTCCCTGCGCGAGGTGGCGTCATGCGCGTGATGAAATTCGGTGGCACCAGCGTGGGCGGCGCCGAGCAGCTGCGCCGTGTGGTGGACCTGACGGCGGCGGCGCGCCAGGAGACGCGGGTGATGGTGGTCGCCTCGGCCGTGTCCGGCATCACCAACCTCCTGGTGGACGCGGGGCGCCTGGCGCAGGACGAGGGGCCGGAGAGCGCCCGGGTGCACGAGCTCCGCACCCGCTTCGAGAGCGCCCACGCCACCATCGTCCGGGAGCTGGCCGGCGAGCTGGGCGCCTCCCGCCAGCGCGCGCTCGAGGCGGGGCTCGCCGCCCTGGACTCCGAGCTGCGCGGCCTCCTCCAGGGCGTCGGCCTGCTGCGCGAGTGCTCACCGTCCGTGCTCGCGCACCTCTCCGCGCTCGGCGAGCGCGCCTCCTGCCTCATCCTCGCGGCGCTGCTGGACGCCCGGGGGCTGGCCCCGCACCCGGTGGACCCGCGCGACGTCATCATCTGCGCGGGCGACCCGCTCCAGGCCACGCCGCTCATGGAGGAGACCCGCGCGCGCTTCGCCACGCTGCGCGCGGGGGGCCCGGAGCTGCTGCTGATGCCGGGCTTCTTCGGCGGGGACGGCCGGGGCAAGACGCTGTCGCTCGGCCGCGGCGGCTCGGACTACTCGGCCGCGCTGGCGGCGGCGGCGCTGGACGCGCAGCTGCTGGAAATCTGGACCGACGTGGACGGCATCTTCAGCGCGGACCCCCGCCTCGTCCCGGAGGCCTTCCCGCTGCCGGAGGTGAGCTTCGAGGAGGCGATGGAGCTGGCCTACTTCGGCGCCAAGGTGCTGCACCCGAAGACCATCGCCCCCGCCCGCGAGCGCGGCATCACCGTCTCCGTGCGCAACAGCTTCCGCCCCGAGCACCCGGGCACCCGCGTGACGGCCGCCGCCGCGCCGCCCCAGCACCCGGTGCGGGGCCTGTCCTTCCTGCGCGACGTGGCCCTCGTCAACATCGCCGGCGCGGGCCTCAAGGGCGTGCCGGGCACCGCCGCCCGCGTCTTCGAGGCCATGGCCCACGCGGGCATCTCCGTGGTGCTCATCACCCAGGGCTCCAGCGAGTGCTCCATCAGCTTCTGCGTGCAGCAGGCCGAGGCCGAGCGCGCCGTGCGGGCCCTCGAGGCCGCCTTCGAGGTGGAGCGCGAGGCCGGCAAGGTGGACGCGATTGAGCGCCAGGGCGGGCTCGCGGTGCTCAGCATCGTCGGTGATGGGATGCGCCACCGCGTCGGCGTGGCGGGGACGTTCTTCGCCGCCCTGGCGGACGTGGGCTGCAGCATCGCCGCCATCGCCCAGGGCTCCAGCGAGCGCAGCATCTCCGCGGTCATCTCCGAGGCGGACGGCCCGCGCGCCCTGGCCCACGTGCACGGCCGCTGCTTCGGCACGACGGAGGTCGTCGAGCTCCTGGTGGCGGGCGTGGGCAGCGTGGGCGCGGAGCTGCTGCGGCAGGTCCAGCAGCAGGCCCCCAAGCTGCGCGCCCACGGCGTGGACCTGCGCGTGTGCGCCATCTCCAACAGCAAGCGCTGCGTGGCCTCCGGCGAGGGGCTTCCCCTGGACGGCTGGCAGGAGCGGCTGGCCGCGGGAGAGACCACCCCCGCGCTGGACACCTTCCGCGACTGGGCCCGGGCGAAGCGGCCCGGACGGCCCATCTTCGTGGACTGCACCAGCAGCGAGGACGTGGCGCTCGCCTACCCGTCGCTGATGGAGGCCGGCCTGCACGTGGTGACGGCCAACAAGAAGGCCAACTCCGGCCGGTGGAGCCACTGGCGCAAGCTGCGTGACACGGCGTCGCGGCACCAGCGCCGCTTCCTCTACGAGACGAACGTCGGCGCGGCCCTGCCCGTCATCGACACCCTGAAGAACATGCTGCGCACCGGCGACCGGGTGCTGCGCGTGGAGGGCATCCTCTCCGGCTCGCTGTCCTTCATCCTCGGCCTGACGGAGCAGGGCGTGCCGCTGTCCCAGGCCGTGGGCACCGCCATGGAGCGGCGCTTCACGGAGCCGGACCCGCGCGACGACCTCCACGGCACCGACGTGGCGCGCAAGGTGCTCATCCTCGCCCGCGAGATTGGCCGCACCGAGGAGCTGGAGGGCGTGGCCCTCGACTCGCTGCTCCCCGCGGACTTCGACGCCTCCGGCCCGCTGGATGCGTTCCTGGCCCGCCTGCCCCAGGTGGACGCGGGCTTCCAGCGCCGCGTGGACGCGCACCGCCAGGAGGGCAAGGTGCTGCGCTACGTGGGCAGCGTCACCCCTGAGGGGTGCTCGGTCGGTCTGGTGGCCGTGCCGCTGGAGCACCCGCTCGCGGCGGTGAAGGGCGGCGAGAATGCGCTCAGCTTCCTCTCCGAGCGCTACAGCCCCACCCCGATGGTGATTCGCGGCTATGGCGCGGGCGCGGCGGTGACGGCGGCCGGTGTGCTCGCGGACATCCTCCGGCTCGTCGAGGTGCCGCTGCCCTGACGCGGGCGTCAGCGCGCGGCGGCCGCGTCCCCGGAGTCCTCCGCGCCGGCCAGGAACCGGCGCGGCAGGAACACCGTGAAGGTAGAGCCCGCTCCGGGCCGGCTCGTCACCTCGATGGAGCCGCCATGCGCCTCCACGATCTGCCGGGTGATGAAGAGGCCCAGCCCCAGGCCTCCGTAGTGGTGGGAGGACACCGCGCGCTCGAAGCGGCCGAAGATGCGCCCCAGGTCCTGCTCCGAGATGCCGATGCCCTGGTCCACCACGGAGAGCCGGGCGAAGTCCCCCCGGTCCTCGACCTCCACCACCACCGGCTTGCCGGCGGCGTACTTGATGGCGTTGGACAGCAGGTTCGCCAGCACCTGCTCCAGGCGGAGCCGGTCGAAGCGGCCCGTCACCGGCGCCGGCGCGCGCAGCACCAGCTCGCAGCGTGCATTCCCGGCATCCTGCTGGAACTGCTCCAGCACCTCCCGGGCCAGCTGGCTCAGGTCCAGCGTCTCCAGGTCGAAGCGCATCTGCCCCAGGCTGATGCGTGACACGTCGAGCAGCCCGTCGATGAGCTTGTCCAGCCGGTGGATCTGCTTGGTGGAGGCCTCCAGCTTCTGGCACAGCGCCGGCTCCTGCGTCTTCGAGCACAGCCGCTGCAGGTGCTGCAGCTGCAGGTGCAGCGTGGTGATGGGGGTGCGCAGCTCGTGCGAGGCGATGGAGAGGAACTCGTCCCGCAGGCTGACGGCCTGCTGCGCCTGCTGGTAGAGCCGGGCGTTGTCGATGGCCAGCGCCGTGCGGTGGGCCAGCTCCTGGGCGAGCAGCAGGTCCGTCTCACCATACCGGCGCCCGGGCACGGCCGAGCCGAAGGTCAGGGCCCCGAGGATGCGGCCCCGCGCCACCAGGGGAACGGACAGGGCCGTCTTCGTGCCCAGCTCCCGGATGAGCCGCGCGTGCCGGGCGTCCTCCACCGTCGGCAGCAGCAGCGCGTCGGTCAGCTCGGCGAAGAGCTCCGGCCTGCCGGTGCGCAGCACCCGTGTCGCCGGAGGGTTCGAGTCCCAGCGTGCCGGGTAGCGCCTCTGGAGCTCGCGCAGCAGCGGCTCCTTCTCCGGGTTGGCATGCGCGGCCGCCACGCGGCGCAGGACGTTGCCCTCCTCGACGATGTCCACCACGCACCACTCCGCCAGCAGGGGCACGCCGAGGCGGGCCACCTGTCCGAGCGTCGTCTCGTAGTCGAGCGACTCCACCAGCACCCGGGCCGCCTCGCCCAGGAAGCGCTGGGACTGCTCGGCCCGCCGCAGCTCCACGTACAGGCGCGCGTTGTCCACCGCATACGCGCTGCGCCGCGCCAGCTCCTCCGCCAGGGACAGGTCCTCCCCCGTGTACGGGTGGCCAGGCTGCTCCCGGAGCAGCGTGAGCGTGCCCAGGGTGCGCCCCCGGGCGATGAGCGGCACCACGAGCGCGGAGGCCGGACGGAACAGCTCGAGCAACGGGAAGCGGCAGGCGCCCCGCGTCCCCAGCCGCCGCAAGAGCTTCTGCGTGTCCGGGATGAGCCGGGGGCGGCCCGTGCGCAGCACCCGGACCAGCTCCGCCGGGGGCCCCATTCCGTCCCCCTCCTCCGCCGCGTCCCCATGGAGCCGCGCCGCCGCGCTCCCGGGGGCATGCGCGCACGCCACCCGCCGCGGGGTGCCGTCCTCCTGGAGATGGAGGAGCGCCGTGTCCGCGAGCTGGGGCACCACCCGGCGCGCGACGGCCGTCAGCGCCGCCTCGGAGTCGAGCGAGGACACCAGGACGGCGCTCACCTCGGCCAGCAGCCGCTGGCGCTGCTCGGCGAGGCTGGCCTCCGCGAGCAGGCGCCGCTGCAGCTCGGCCACCTTGCGCTCCGTCATGTCGCGGCTGACCTCGGCGAAGCCGCTCAGCCGGCCCTCCGCGTCGCGCAGCGAGGTCAGCACGATGCGGGCCCAGAAGCGCGAGCCATCCTTGCGCTGCCGCCACTCCTCCAGCTCCACCTGCCCGCGCGCCTCCGCGACGCGCAGCCGCGCCTGGACGAGGTCGTGCTCCACGCCCTCTGGAGGCAGGAAGGCCGACACGTGCCGCCCGAGCGCCTCCCCCGTGTCGTAGCCCAGGATGCGCCGCGCCCCGGCATTCCAGCTCACCACGCGCCCCTCCGGGTCCAGCATCACGAGGGCCTGGTCCTTCACGCCGTCCGCCAGCAGCCGGAAGCGCTCCTCGCTCTGCTCGAGGAACGCCTCCGCCCGGCGCCGCCCCGCCGTCTCCAGCGCCATGGAGAGCACGTGGCCGATGGAGCGGGAGAAGGCCAGCTCCTCCGCCGTCCAGGCGTGGGGCCGGCCGACCTGCTCGTGGCACACCACCCCGCCCAGCCGGCCCCGCACCCACACGGGGACATCCAGCATGGAGGTGATGCCCTGCGGCTCCAGGTAGCTGGTGGTGAACTCGCGGGTGCGCGCGTCCCGCCGGGCATCGTCCGCGGCGATGTACAGCTCGTTCAGCAGGGCGTGGAAGTAGCTGGGGAAGTCGCGCTCCAGCAGCCGGGCTCCGCGCTCGAAGGCATCCCGCTCCCGCACGTAGAGCAGGTCGCACTCGAGGGCGCGCGCCTCCAGGTCCAGGGACCAGTAGCTCACGCGCGACACGCCCAGCAGCTCCGCGTCGCTCTTGAGGATGCGCCGCAGCCCGGCCTGGAAGTCGGGCGCCTGGGCAGCCGCCAGCTCCAGCAGGGCGGACTGCTCCAGCAGCACGGACTGGCGGTGGAGCAGCCGCTCCCGCTCCGTCCGGACCGTGGCCTCCTCCCGGCTCGACTCCTCTCCAGCACCCTCGATGAACGTCACCCCTGAAAGGTGCTGCCGGACGATGGGCGCACCAACCAGCGAGTCAGCGACCAGCCAGGCCCCGCCCGGCCACGCCGCCAACCAACCGCCCCGCGGCTCGGCGGGGCATTATTGACACTGCGATGCTTCTACAGCCCTGGTGCCAGAGCGAGGCACCCGGCACCGACTTCCCCTGGCCCCACCCACTCCCGGAAAACCGGATTCGGCACGTCCCCCCAAAGGTGCATTTGAAGTTGGCCGCCGACCTGCCCAGAATGCGCGGCTGCCCTCGACAAGCAAAGGGGCAGGGGGAGGACGGAATGTTCGTGTCTCGCAGGTCTGTATGGGGCCATACCCGGAAGGCGCTCGCGCTCGCGCTCGCCTTCACGCTGGCGGGGTGCTCCGATGATGAGGGCGATGGCGAGCCGGTGACCCTGAGCGGCAAGGTGACGTACGACTTCGTGCCGTCCACCTACTCGGCGACGACCCGCTCGGGCACGCTGGCCTTCAACCAGACTGTCGTGAAGCCCGTGCGCGGCGCCCAGGTGCAGGTGCGGCAGGGAACGAAGGTGCTGACCACCGCCACCACGGACGCGGAGGGGAAGTACACGCTCACCTTCACGCCGAGCGGCGACGACGACCTGATGTTCTACGCGCTCGCGAAGACCGCGACGCCGGACATCCAGGTCGAGGACAACACGGATGGGGACGCCATCTGGGCGGTCGGCACCGAAATCGACGCCGACACCACCAGCAAGGACCTGCACGCGGCCCATGGCTGGACGGGGTCGTCCTTCAACAACACCCGGCGCACGGCGGCGCCCTTCGCCATCCTCGACAGCATGTACACCGCCGCCCAGGCCTTCATGGCGGTCCGCACGGTGAACTTCCCCGCGCTCAAGGTGAACTGGAGCCCGGACAACGTCCCCCAGGGCGGCAACAAGGCGCTCGGCCAGATTGGCACGTCGCACTTCTCCTTCAACGAGAACGAAATCTACATCCTCGGCCGGGACGGGGCGGACACCGACGAGTTCGACAACCACGTCATCGTCCACGAGTGGGGGCACTACTTCGAGGGCAACCTGTCCCGCTCGGACAGCCCGGGCGGCCCCCATAGCTCCGGCGACGTGCTGGACCCGCGCCTGTCCTTCGGCGAGGGCTACGGGAATGCCCTGGCGGCCATCATCCTCCCGGAGCCGATGTACGCCGACACCTTCTGGAGCGGCTCGCGCGGGCTGACGGCCTTCGGCTTCGACGCGGAGACGGCGCCCGTCCCCACGGATGACCCGTTGCCGGGCGTGTTCTCGGAGTCCAGCGTCATGCGCATCCTCTATGACCTGTTCGACTCCGGTACCAACGAGCCCACGTACGACACCGTGTCCTACAACCTCGGGACGATTCACGACGTCCTGGTGGGCCCGCAGAAGTCCACCGAGGCGCTGACGACCCTCGGCGCCTTCCTCACCGGCCTCAAGGCGCAGAACGGCGTGAGCGCGGCGGCGGTGGACACCCTGGTGGCGCACTACAGCGTGGGCTCGGTGACGTCGGCCTTCGGCGACGGCGACGCGAGCCTGCGCGCCATGTACGTCAACGTGCCGGCGACGTACCCGTACACCACCACCTTCAACCTGCGCGGTGGCGACGACTACAACAAGCAGGAGCAGAACCGGTACTTCGTGTTCACGGGCACGGGCCGCCCCATGCGCATCGCCGCGTCGAATGCGAGCGAGGACGTGGGCATCGAGGCGTACCGCCTGGGTGAGGTGGTGGGCTCGGCCGACACGGGCTTGCTCGGCGAGGAGTCCTTCACCTTCAACAGCCAGCTCGACGCCAGGTACGTGCTGGTGGTGACCGGCTTCTCGGAGACGGAAGCCAACTACCCCGTTAGCCTCTCCATCACGAGCCCATGACGTCAGGAGCACACATGAACCGCAAGGCACTCGCAGTCCTCTCGGGCCTCCTCGCGCTCTCGGCGCCGGTGGCCTGCTCCTCCCAGGCGAAGTCCGCCTCCACCCCGAGCGGCCAGCCGGAGACCCCGTCGGCCGCCCGGTCCGACATGACCAAGACCCACAGGCCCGACACCGCGAAGCCCAGCGCCCCCGTGGACGTGAAGGCGGAGCTCGACAAGGACCGGGCCCGCGTCACCCTGCGCTTCGACGCCCCGGCGACGGACGTCCAGGTGAACATCTCCGGCGTGGACGGCCTCACGGTGAAGAGCGCCCCCACGCCCGTGGACGGCGCCAGCTTCGTGGCCGCCGGGGAGTCCAGCTTCGACGTGACCTTCACGCCGGGCGCCGGGCGCTCGCACCTCGTGGTGGCCGTCACCGGCAACTTCCGGGGCGCGCACCAGTCGAAGGTCGCCAGCTTCGCGGTGGGCACGCCCTCCAAGGAGCAGCAGAAGTCCACCGGCACCACCGTGACGGGCGAGGACGGCCAGCGCATCAAGGTCATGCCGTCCGGCGGCGGGCAGTAGCCGGTCCGGAAGTGGGCGGGGACGCCGGCTCGTCCCCGCCCGTGCGGCCATTCGTCCCAGGCCCGGTGGCGGCCATCCCAGCGCGTCGCTAGGTTGCCGGGCCATGCGCGAGCTCGAGCAGGACTCTCCGGAACCCTGGCGCTGTGAGGTGCCCCCCCTGCCCTCCTGGGCGGTGTGGACCGGGACGGTGGCCTGGTGGCTGACGGACGCCGTCGTCACCGTCAGCCAGGTGCGCCTGCTGCAGGGCATCGGCGAGGCGGAGGTCGACAAGGGCTCGCTGTGGCCCATGGCGCTGGCCAGCTCGCTGCTCTGGGTCCCCATCACCGTCATGTGCCTGCGGCTGTCCGAGCGGCTCCCGCTGGGCGCCGGGCGCGCGGCCCGCGCGGTGGCGGCCCACCTGGGGGCGCTGGTGCTGGTGGTGCTGGGACGCGCGGCCTTCGTGCTGCTCACCCAGGACGTCATCGGCTGGTACGAGCGGGCCCCGCGCGTGGGCGACGTGCTCGTGCAGAGCGTGGCCAACAACCTCCTCACCTGGCTGCTGCTGACGGCGGGCGCCCATGCGCTGGGGCTGGCCCGGCGCGCGCACGTGCGGCAGCGCCGCGCGGACCAGCTCCAGGCGCAGCTGGCGGAGGCGCGCCTCCAGGGGCTCGCGGCGCAGCTGCGGCCGCACTTCCTCTTCAATGCCCTCAACGCGGTGGCCTCGCTGGTGCACACAGACCCGGACGGGGCGGAGCGGATGCTGGCGCGGCTGGGAGATTTGCTGCGCCACAGCCTGGAGTCCGGGGACCGCCAGGAGGTGACGCTGCGAGAGGAGCTGGCGGCGCTGGCCCCGTACCTGGACATCGAGCGCACGCGCTTCGGCTCCCGGCTGGAGGTGGAGTGGAGCCTGGCGCCGGACGTGCTGGAGGCCCGCGTCCCCCACCTCGCCCTGCAGCCGCTGGTGGAGAACGCCATCCGCCACGGGCTGGCCCCGCGCGCCGAGCCCGGCCGGGTGCGCATCTGCGCCGAGCGCGACGGCGAGGCGCTGCGCGTGCAGGTACAGGACGATGGAATGGGGCTGCCCGCGACGAGCCTGCCCAGGCGCGGCGGCGGCGTGGGCCTGTCCAACCTGCGCGCGCGCCTGGCCACGCTCTATGGCTCCCGGGCCGTGCTGGAGCTCAGGCCCGGAATCCCCAGGGGGGCGGTGGCGGAGCTGCGCCTGCCCCTGCGCGAGGTGGCCCCGGGGAGCGCGGCGTGAGCGCCGGTACGGGTGAAGCGCCCCTGCGGGTGGCGGTGGCGGACGACGAGCCGCTGGCCCGTGAGCGCCTGCGGGCGCTGCTGGGCACGGAGCCGGACGTGGCGCTGGTGGCCGAGGCGGCCAGCGGCGCCGAGGCGGTGCGCGCGGTGCTGACCCACGCGCCGGACGTGCTGCTGCTGGACATCGAGATGCCGGCCGGAGACGGCTTCGAGGTGCTGCGCGCGCTGCCGCCGGAGTCCGTCCCCGTGGTCGTCTTCGTCACCGCCTGGCAGCAGTACGCGGTGCGGGCCTTCGAGGCCCAGGCGCTGGACTTCCTCCTCAAGCCGTATGACCGGGAGCGCTTCCGCGCGGCGCTGGCGCGGGCGCGGCAGCAGGTGCGGCTGGTGCGCCGGGGAGACGCGGGCCCCCGCCAGGAAGCGCTGCTGTCGGGCCTGGCCCTGGCCCAGGCGCCGCTGCGGCGGCTGCCCGTGAAGGAGGACGGCCGCATCCGCTTCCTCGACTGCGCCGCCATCACCCACGTGGAGGCGGAGGCCAACTACGTGCGCGTCCACACCGCGGACGGACAGCACGTCATGCGCGAGACGCTGACGCACCTGGAGGAGCGGCTGGACACGCGGCGCTTCGTGCGCGTGCACCGCTCGGTGCTGGTGAACCTGGACCACGTGCGCGAGCTGGAGCCGCTGTCCCAGGGTGAGTACCTGCTCGTGCTGGGCGCGGGCACGGCGGTGCGCACCGGCCGCAGCCACCGCGCGCGCGTGGAGCAGGCCCTGGGGCTGGGCCCCGCGGCGCCGGGCTCGCGCTGAGGGCCGTCCCCGCTCCACGCCCGTTCGTCCCAGGCGCGGTCCGGCCCGTCCCCGCATCCCTGACGGCGGCGCGGCGCGGGCGTACCTGTGAGGCCACGGTGGGAGCGGGGCAGCCCTCTCCCTCGCGTGTCACCGCTGACCAGGAGTCCTCCATGTCGCTGAAGTCCCCGCCCGCGCTGCTCGCCGCGCTGGCCCTGTCGCTGCTCGCGCCGTCCGCCTCCGCCTCCGCGCCCCTCGTGCCCGAGGTGTTCCTCCCCGGCCTCGTCTCGCTGCCGGGCCAGGAGGAGTACCGCATCGTCTTCACCCCGGACGGGCGCACCGCCTTCTGGGGCGTGGGCGAGGAGCTGTTCCCCGTCTCGCGGCAGTCCACCATCCTCTACTCCGAGTGGCGCCACGGCCGCTGGACGGAGCCGCGCGTGGCGCCGTTCTCCGGCGTGTACAGCGACATCGACCCGTTCGTCTCCCCGGACGGGCGCCGCCTGTTCTTCTCCTCCATCCGCCCCGTCAATGGCGCGCCCCGCGAGGACGTGGAGCTGTGGGTGGTGGAGCGCCGGGGAGACGGCTGGAGCGAGCCGCGCCACCTGGGCGCGCTCGTCAACAGCACCTCGGATGAGCTGTACCCCAGCGTGGACGCGTACGGGACGCTGTACTTCGGCTCGGACCGGCCGGGCGGCTACGGCATCTGGGACATCTGGCGCGCGCACCCGCGCCGGGACGGCACCTACGGGCCCGCGGAGAACCTGGGCCCCGCCATCAACACGGAGACGCTGGACTTCAACCCCACCATCACCGCCGACGGCCAGACGCTGCTCTTCGCGTCCATCGGCCGCGAGGACGGCTACGGCTACGGGGACCTCTACACGGCCGAGCGCGTCCGGGGCCGGTGGCAGCCCGCCCGCAACCTGGGGCCCACGGTGAACACCTCGCAGGACGAGTACCACCCGTCCCTGTCGCCCGACGAGCGCACCCTCTTCTTCGTGCGCCACGAGTACGAGCCCGAGTACCTGCCCGCGGACCTCTTCCACGTCCGCGTCCGGGGCCTGCTGCGCCCCGGCGAGCCCTGCGCCACCGGCGAGGACGCGGAGCCGTAATCAGACCCATAAAAAGAACACAGCGGGGAGCGCGCCCCCCGACGCACTCCCCGCCGCGTGAGCCGCTCTGACGAGAGCTCCAGAAAAAAACATTGGGAGCACGCCCCCTCGACGTGCTCCCAATGACGTCGCGCTCCCAGCCAGCGGAGCGCCCCCCTTTTGGAAGCAAGCCCCCCCGGGCCGGCTTCCCCCCCACTCAGACGCAGTGCGTCCGAAAAATCCGAGTGCCGTCGATTACCCGGACACCCTTCCCAACCCCCTCTCAGACGCTCTGCGTCTGAACCCTTGAGCGCTTCGGCTCTGCCTGGCGCCCCCACCTTCAATAATTCAAACGCACGGCCCCCAAATCCTTGAGCGGGCCTTTTCACTTTTTTTCGCGGTGCCCGCATCCGCACAGGCTCCCACACCCCGGGGCGTCGGCTGCGAGCCCACCCGCTCAGCCCGTGGCCTTCGCTCCAGGGGCGAGGCCCGCCGCGGCCTCCTCGTGCTGCGCGTCCGAGAGCCGGCGGGCCAGCCGCCGCCGGACGACCTCGATGTGCTCGCGGAAGAAGTAGAGATTCTCAGAATACGAGAGCGGCATGGGGATGCGATTGACCTCGCGCTCCGCCTCATCGAGCCGCCGCATCATGTCGGTGAGCCGGTCCGCGTTGGGATTCTCATCGAGCTGGAGCTCGATTTCCTTGAGGCGCGCGTACCAGCGGACGATGCGCGAGCGCACCCGCCAGAGGAACAGCGCGGGCACGGCGCGCACCAGGGGCACCACCACGGCGATGATGGGCACGAGCATCACCCACAGGCGGTCCACCAGGTTGGCGGCCCAGAATGGCAGGTAGCGCTGCAGCAGCGGGACGCCGGACTCGTAGTAGCGGCGGGCCTCGCTGCTCAGGGGCACGCCCGCCTCCATCGGCGCCGGGAACTCCCCCGTCTTGTCGAGCATGCCAGCCTTGCCATGGACCTCGCTCGCGGCGCGCAGCAGCAGGTACGCCAGCGCGGGGTGGAGCGAGTCCCTCGCCACCAGGTTGGCGGTGGGCGCCAGCAGCGTCACGTCCTCGGCCGGGACGTCCGCCGCCAGGTCGAACACGCCGCGGGGCAGCACGTGGCGGGAGAGGTAGGTGTACCGGCGGACATAGGCCTCGGCCCGCGAGAAGCTGAGCAGCCGCACGCCGGGCACCGCCGCGAGCTTCTTGATGGCGGGCGCCTCCGCGGTGGCGACGATGAATATCGCGTCGACCGCTCCCTGCTTGAGCTGCTCGATGGACTCATCGCGGCCGAGCGCCACCAGCTGCGTGGGGGCCTGGTCCGCCTTGTTGGCCTCCAGCATGGTGAGGGCCAGCGCGCGCGTCCCGCTCTCCTCCGCCCCCACCGAGATGCGCCGGCCCTTCAGGTCGCGCACGTCCTCGATGGGCTCTCCCCGGTAGAAGACCCACAGCGGCACGTACGACAGGCTCCCGAGCGACACCACGCGCTCGGCCTTCTCGGCGCCCACGGTGCCGCTCTGCACGAAGGCCACGTCGACGCCCGAGGACTCGTCGGAGAGCAGCTCGATGCTGGCGACGGAGCCCTTCGTCGGGCGCATCTCCAGCTTGATGCCGTCGCGCGCGAGGATTTCCTCGTACTTGCGCGCGAAGTACCGGAAGCCGCCCTCGTCCTGCGGCGTCGCGATGACAATCGTCTTCGGAGGCGCGGGCTTGACGAAGTAGAACGTCACCGCGAACGCGATGGCGATGAGGGCCAGCGCGGGGCCGAGCGTCATCCACAGGTCGCGCCGCAGCGTGCGCCGGAGCTGGGCCTTGAGCTTGTCAGTCTTCATGAGGCGCCGAGTATAGACGCCACCCGTGCTTCAGGGCCCACCCAGGTCGTATGGGCCCCAAGGGAGCGACCAGGCCCGACGGGAGCGCGGGCCCAGGTGCTCACGGACTTCACGCGTTATCCGGAGCCGCGGCCGCGTCTGTCAATAGGTGTAGTAGACGGGCGGCGTGGTGCTGGTGAAGAAGTCGTAGTACGTGGCCACGTAGTTGGCCTTGTTGCCGACCTCGCCCGGAAGGGCGCCCGTCTTCATCCCATAGACAACCAGCGTCGCGCCCGCATCCGTCTGGTCCAGGTTGCAGCTGGTGATGTTGCCCATGCCGAAGTACGCGACGATGTTCGTGTCACGCACCACCGCGAGCGTGGCCGGGTCGATGTGGTTGACCTTGCACTGGATGTTGGAGCTGCCGCTCGGCGAGTGCTTGTACGGGAAGGCCGTGGCCACGCCCAGGCTGTTCGCCAGCAGCGCGATGCTGGGCGGGTTGTAGGACTCCCCCAGCACCAGGCTGCCCGCGCCCGGGGCGCAGGTGACCGAGGCGGAGCGCGTCAGGGTGACGCGCCAGCGCGGCGGAAGGACATTCGGAATCTGCGCGCTGGAGATGGTGAAGGTGCAGCCCTGCGAGGTACCGGTGACCAGCGCGGCCTGCTGCTCCGCCAGCGCCTCCTGCTGGGAGGGCTCCTCGGGGACACCACAGGCGGACAGGGACACGGCGGCACAAACCCAGACAGCGTGCTTGAAGGCTTGCATGCGGGGAAGGCTCCAGCGAAGAGAAGCGCAAACTCTATTCTCCATTCCTGACAGCTCACAACACGCCCCACCAGTGCCGCCGTGCGCAACGCAATGGCATCAGAATCTCACGGCGTCGCTCCGCCTGGGGTGCGACGACCCCCCCATGGGAGCTACCGTCCTGGACTCCGCGAGCACTGGCGTTCAGCGGCACAACGGGAAGAGGAATCTCACATGGGAATCACGATGTCGCAGCAGGAGTACGCCACCGCGTTCCGCATCCTCGCGGCCACCGCGCGCCACCCCGAGAACATCGCCCGGGTCGTCGAGGAGCGGCTCGGCTCCCGGCTGCCGGAGCACCCCACCCTGCTGGACGTGGGCGCCGGGTCCGGCAAGGTGGCCGAGCGGCTCGCGCCGCGCTTCGCCTCGCTCACGCTGGTGGAGCCCAACCCGGACCAGCTTGTCGGCTTCGCCCACGAGAAGGCGAAGGTCCTCCTCGAGCCGCTGGAGCGCTTCCACTCGCCCGAGCAGTACGACCTCGTCCTGTGCTCGCACGTCATGTACCACGTGCCCCCTTCCGACTGGGGCGGGTTCATCGACAGGCTGCTCTCGTTCACCCGCCCCGGGGGCTCGTGCCTGCTCGTCATGGCCGCCTCCCGCGGGCCGACCTACGAGCTGTGCCGTGACTTCACGCAGACCCTCGTCTTCAGCGAGCATGTCGCCGCCACGGCGCGGCGGCTGCGGCTGCCGCACGAGGTCATCCCGACGATGGCCGGGTTCTCCACGAACACCTTCGAGGAGATGTACACGCTCTGCCGCTTCTTCGTGCTCGAGGGCTGCTTCACGGCGGCGCAGCTCGCGGCCATGAGCGCGGACCAGGTGCGCGCGCTCGAGGACAAGGTCCGCGTGCACGCCGAGCGCTGCCGGGGCGCCGATGGGGTGTACCGCCTGGAGCAGGACGAGGACCTGATCCTCATCCCCAAGCCGTAGCTTCGTGACGCGCCACGGCTCCCGGACGCCAGCACCGTCCGGGCCCCCGCCACACACCCGCGGTGCGCCCCCTGCCCGTCCGAGCAGGCTGCTGGACAGCCGGCCCCCGGACCTCGGGGCGGGCTGTTGACCAATGGAAATTCCGCGCGCGCCTCGGACATCCGAAGCTGGGGGTTTTCGTCAATCACGATAGGGAGGAGCTCCGATGGTGGAACTGAAGCGCGTGCTGCTCGTGGAAGACAGTCCCAACGACGCGGAGCTGACCCTGGAGGCGTTCGCTGAGACGGGGCTCGCCAACGAGGTGGTGTGGGTGAGGGATGGCCGTGAGGCGCTCGACTACCTGCAATATGAGGGGGTCTTCGCCAACCGTCCGCCCGGCCTGCCGGCCGTGGTCCTGCTGGACCTGAAGATGCCCAAGGTGGATGGCCTGCAGGTGCTCGAGCAGGTGAAGCAGAGCCCGCAGCTCAAGTCGGTGCCGGTGGTGATGCTCACCAGCAGCCGGGAGGAGGCCGACCTGGCGCGCTCCTATGGGCTGGGCGTCAACGCCTACGTGGTGAAGCCCGTGGGCTTTCCCCAGTTCGTCCAGGCCCTGAAGGAGCTGGGGCTGTTCTGGGCGGTGGTGAACGAGCCACCTCCGGGCTCGCTCCGCAGGTCCAACATGCCATGAGGGGTCGTGCCTTGGCGGAGCGTCGCGTCCAGGAGCAGGCACCGGAAGACAGGCTGGCCCTGCTCCTGGTGGAGGACAGCCCCCTGGACGCCGAGCTCATCGCGGCGCGCCTCGAGGCGGACGGGCTGGACTTCGAGCTGCACCGCGTGGACAGCGCCGAGAGCTTCCATGCGGCCCTGACCGAGCGCCGCTTCGACCTCGTCCTCTCCGACTACAGCATCCCAGGCTTCGACGGGCTGAGCGCCCTGGCCATCAGCCACCACCGCTGTCCGGAGGTGCCGTTCCTCTTCGTCTCGGGCGCCCTGGGCGAGGAGCGGGCCATCGAGCTGCTCAAGCGCGGCGCCACCGACTACGTGCTCAAGAACCGGCTGGAGCGCCTGGTGCCGAGCATCCAGCGCGCCCTGCGCGAGGCGCGCGAGCGGGCGGAGCGCCGGAGCGCCGAGGCCCGGCTGCAGGAGCGCGAGCACACCCTCTCCACCCTCATGGCCAACCTCCCGGGCATGGCCTTCCGGCGCAAGGCGGGCGTCAACCCCTGGAGCCTCGAGTTCGCCAGCGAGGGGTGCCTGGCGCTCACCGGGTGGCCCGCCGAGGCCTTCTCCGAGGGCGGGCCGCTGAGCTGGGACAGCATCGTCCACCCGGAGGACGTGGAGCGGCTGGAGCGGGAAGCGAAGGCCGCGCTCGCCGAGCGGCGGCAGCTCACGCTCACCTACCGCATCCGGACCCGGCAGGGCGAGGAGCGCTGGCTGTGGAGCCGCTCCCTGCCCCGGCCCGGTCCGCCAGGAGGGCCGGACTACTTCGAGGGATTCCTGACCGACATCACCCAGCAGAAGCAGGCCGAGGAAGAGGTGAAGCGGCGCATCGAGTTCGAGCAGCAGCTCATCGGCATCGTCTCGCACGACCTGCGCAACCCCCTCAATGCCATCACCCTGGGGGCCGCCATGCTGCTCAAGCGCGAGGGCCTGGAGGAGAAGGTCACCGGCGCGGTGCGGCGCATCCTCTCCAGCGCCGAGCGCGCGGGCCGCATGATTCGCGACCTGCTCGACTTCACCCAGGCCCGGCTGGGCGGCATCCCCGTCGAGCGCGCTCCGCTGTGCCTGCACGCGCTCGCGAGCCAGGTGCTCGACGAGCTGGGCCATGCCCATCCCGAGCGCAGGCTGGAGCTCACCCAGGAGGGCGACACGCAAGGCGCGTGGGACCCGGACCGGATGGCCCAGGTCATCTCCAACCTGGTGGGCAACGCGCTCCAGTACTCCCCCCGGGACGGCGTGGTGACGGTGCGCACCCGGGGCGAGGAGGACGCGGTGCTCCTCGAGGTCCACAACCCGGGCGAGCCCATTCCCCCCGAGCGGCTTCCCGACCTGTTCAAGCCGCTGAATCGCGGCACGGTGCGCGCGGACATGCAGACCCGCAGCATCGGGCTGGGGCTGTACATCGTGGACAGCATCGTGCGCGCCCATGGCGGCACCCTCCACGTGAGCTCCACGGCCGCCGAGGGCACCTGCTTCACCGTCCGCCTGCCGCGCGGCGCCCCTTCCGCCTAGAGGTCCCCTCCATGCGCCCACTCGACTTCGCGGAGCTCTTCCGGCTCTCGCCCAACCCCTACATGGTGCTGGACCGCCAGCTCCGCTACGTGACGGCCAACGAGGCCTACCTGCGCGCCACCGCGAGCCGGCTCGAGGACCTCCAGGGCCGGGGCGTCTTCGACCTCTTTCCCCACGACCCGAACGACCCCAACAACGCGAGCGTGCAGATGCTGCGCGGCTCCCTGGAGCGGGTGCTCGCCACGCGGGCGGCCGATGTCCTGGCGCTCATCCCCTACCGCGTCCCCATGCACACCGAGCAGGGCGTGGTGGTGGTGGAGCGCTTCTGGAGCGCCACCCACACGCCCCTGCTGGATGCGCAGGGCGAGGTGACCCACATCCTCCAGCACACCGTCGACGTGACGGAGCTCCAGCAGCTCAAGCAGGCCGCCGAGGAGCGGCAGGGGTCCGCCGCGGCCGTGGCCATGGAGGCCGGGGTGCTGGGCCGGGCCCGGAAGCTCCAGGAAGCCAATCGGGTGCTCGACTCCGAGCGCCGCCACCTCCTGAGCCTCTTCCAGCAGGCCCCCAGCTTCATGGCCTTCCTCCGGGGCCGGGAGCATGTCTTCGAGCTGACCAACCCCGCCTACGAGCAGCTGGTGGGACGGCGGGACCTGGTGGGAAAGCCCGTGCGGGACGCGCTCCCCGAGGTGGTGGCACAGGGCTTCATCGGCCTGCTCGACGGTGTCTACACGTCGGGTGAGCCCTTCGTCGGCCGCGGCGTGCGCATCACCCTGCAGCGGCACGCCGACGCGCCAGCGGAGGAGGCGTACCTGGACTTCATCTACCAGCCCATCCTGGGCGCGGATGGCAAGGTGTCGGGCATCTTCGTCCAGGGCCACGACATCTCCGAGCAGAAGCGGATGGAGGCCGCGCTCAAGGAGAGCGAGGAGCGCTTCCGCAACATGGCGGACCACGCCCCCGTCATGCTGTGGGTGACGGACCCCTCGGGCTCCTGCACCTACCTCAACAAGAGCTGGTACGAGTTCACGGGGCAGACCGAGGAGACGGGGCTGGGCTTCGGGTGGCTGTCGGCCACCCACCCGGAGGACGTGAAGCGGGCCCAGGACGTCTTCCTCGCGGCCAACGCGAAGCAGGCGCCCTTCCAGCTCGAGTACCGGCTCCAGCGGAAGGACGGGGAGTACCGCTGGGCCATCGACGCGGCCTCGCCCCGCTTCAGCCCGTCCGGCGAGTACCTGGGCTACATCGGCAGCGTCATCGACATCACGGAGAGCAGGCAGGCCGCGGAGGAGATGCGGCGGTTCAACCAGCAGCTCGAGCGGCGGGTGCAGGAGCGCACCGCGGCGCTGCTGGAGGCCAACAAGGAGCTGGAGTCCTTCAGCTACTCGGTGAGCCACGACCTGCGCGCGCCCCTGCGGCACATCATGGGCTTCGCCCAGCTGCTCGAGTCGCGCTCCAGCGAGAGCCTGGACGCCACCGGCCGCCGCCACGTGAAGACCATCGCGGACGCGGCCCGGCAGGGCGGCAAGCTGGTGGATGACCTGCTCGACTTCAGCCGCATGGGCCGCACCGAGCTGAAGAAGGCGCCGGTGTCCCTGCGGGACGCCGTGGCGGAGGCGCAGCGCGAGCTCGCGCCGGAGGCCGAGGGGCGCAAGGTGCAGTGGCGCGTGGGGAACCTGCCCGAAGTCCAGGCAGACCCGGCGCTGCTGCGGCTGGTGCTCAGGAACCTGCTCTCCAATGCGCTGAAGTACTCGAAGACGCGTGAGGAGTCCGTCATCGAGGTCTGGGCTCGCGTGGGGGAGGAGGAGGTCGAGGTGGTGGTGCGCGACAACGGCGTGGGCTTCGAGATGCAGTACGTCGACAAGCTCTTCGGCGTCTTCCAGCGGCTGCACCGGGCAGACCAGTTCGAGGGAACGGGCATCGGCCTGGCCAACGTGCGGCGCATCGTCGCCCGCCACGGTGGACGCACCTGGGCCGAGAGCGAAGTGGACAAGGGCGCCACCTTCCACTTCACCCTGCCGCGCGTGGAGCTACAGCTCGGGGCGGAGGGGGCTCCCGCACGAGCCGTCCAGGCATGAGCATGGGGAAGGAAGAGAGGAAGATTCAGCCCCTGCCTCGTTGACAGAGTGCCCGGATTCCAGGGCCCTCATTGACGGAGCAATTTCGACCATGAAGACCATGAGCAAGTGGCTGGCGATGTGCGGTGTGCTGGTGAGCGTGATGAGCGTGGGCTGTGGCGGCCCCGTGGAGCAGGAGCAGGCGCCCGAGGGCGCCGAGGCTCCCGGCGAGGTGCACGCGAACATCTGCAGCTACGGCTACTACACGTGCCCCAACGACGGGGAGCTCTTCGAGTACGAGTCCCTGGCGTGTGAGTACGCCACCATGTCGAAGCCCCGCGCCCAGAGCCGGTGCGAGGCCCACTGCCCCTCCACCTGCAAGGACAGCGGCTGGCAGACGTACTGATGCCGAGGGGTGGGTGGTGACCTGGGGAAGTCACGTCAGCCCCGCTCGTCCGCTGCTCGGCCAGCGCTACAGCCCTCGGAACATGTGAGCGGATACTCCGGGCCATGAGGCGTGGGTCGCCACGCCTCTTCAGGAGCCCACACCCCCACATGCACGGCATCATCTTCAATGAGCTGAACCGCTACACCCTTGCCCGGATGGGAGAGCAGGGCTGGGAGAAGTTGCTCAGGGAGGCCCGGCTTCCCAAGCGCATCTATCTCGCCTTCAAGTCGTATCCGGATGAAGAGGCGGTGGCGCTCGTCACCGCGGCCTCGAAGCTGACGGGCCAGCCGGCCCGCGCCATCCTCGAGGACTTCGGCGAGTACATCGCCCCCAACCTGCTGCGCGGCTACAAGGCGGTCATCCAGCCGGAGTGGAGCGTGCTCGACCTCGTCGAGCACGTGGAGCGCATCCACGACCGCGTGCGGAATGATCCACTGGCCACGCCGCCGCACCTGGTCTGCCGCCGCGTGGCGCCGGACCTGGTGCAGGTGTCCTATATGTCCAAGCGCCAGCTGTGCGCCGTGGGCATCGGCTTCATCCGGGGCATCGGCCGGGCGATGGAGCAGCCCGTGGAGGTCCTCGAGAGCCAGTGCATGACGAAGGGCGCGCCGAGCTGCGAGTTCCAGGTCCGACGCGCCCGGTAAAGGACGGAGGCGGCGGGAAACGCCCCCGCCGCCTCCGTCCCGTCTCAGCGCTCAGTCACGTCCGCGCCGCTTGGACCTCCCCGCCTCCCAGCCCAGGAGGGTGTTGCTGCGCTCCCTGCGCTTCTGCTCGCGCCGCGCGACGGCGTCCACCTGGCGCGCCTGGTGCGCCTGCTCGCGCCGCAGCTTCTCGAAGCTGTCCACCCGCGCCTGGGGCAGCGTGCCCGCCGCCACGGCGCCCCGCACCGCGCAGCCCGGCTCGCTCCGGTGCTCGCAGTCCGTGAAGCGGCAGCCCTCCGCCAGCGCGAGGATGTCCGCGAACACCTGGCCCACGCCCTCCTCCTCACCCCACACCCCCAGCTCGCGCATCCCGGGCCTGTCGATGAGCAGCCCGCCGTGGGGCAGCACGAAGAGCTCACGGTGCGTGGTGGTGTGGCGGCCCCGGCTGTCGTCGGCGCGGACCTCCGGAAGCGAGGCGGACGTGCCGCTCTTCACAGGAGAAGAGCCGCGGCCCGCGCGCCTCTCTCCCCTCCCCCAGCGCGTCACGGTGCAGCCCCCTCGAATGCAGAAGTGGTCGGGGTTCGCGGCCGTCGGCCTCGGAGCTACACTCGCGCTGAGCGACAGGGGGCTGCCGAACGTGAGTCCCTTCGAGGAGCCCGCAGCGGCCTTCCTTGCGGAGCAGGAAGAGTCAGAGGATGGCGGCACCGTGGCCCACGGGGACTCCGCGCTGACGGCGCCGGTGGGGCCGAAGAAAACCCCCTCCGTGTGGTCCTGCATCGCGGCAGACCTGCCACCGAAGCCCCTCCCCGGGCAGCGGCGTCCGGACGACAAGGGCCGCTGCCCCGGTAAGGTGCAGGTCGCCTCAATGGCGGCTGTTGGACGAAGCTCCCCGTGGACGTGAAGGATTGTGATGAGTGGGGCGGCGTTGAATACAAGGGCGCGTGCTACCTCCCCGCCCTGACTCCGTCACGTCCTGCCACTTCGGGCCCCGCGGCTCGCGACGACAGTCCATAGCCAGCGGATGGGGCGAGGGCACGACGCCCGGAGGACGGCCCGCTCCGGTGCACATCCGGAGCGGGCCGCTGCTACGTCAGCTCAGTAGTTCCAGCTCTTGTAGATTCGGGCGCCGCAGCCGCCAGCGCCGTAGAAGAAGTCGCAGGCGTCCTGGAGACAGCCGAAGCGTTGAGGAAAGCCAAGCCAGTACTTCAGCGTCTTGAAGTGCGCCTCAATGAAGGGGTTGTCGCTGGAGACATGGGGCCTGGAATACGTCTTCGTCATGCTCAGGTCCGCCATCAGCAGGGCCACGGGCTTGGAGGTCTTCGAGGTGCCGCGGTCCGCGCAAGCCCATTTGCTGTCATCCACCTCCTGAAGCAGTTGGGCCGCCTATGCGGCTTCCGACGCTTGATGACTCCTGCTCGCCCTCGCAGGGTAGGCCAAGATTTACCCGGATGGTTTAGTCGTTCAACGAGGCAAGGGATGCCACTGCGACACCAGGGAGGGGCAGTACCGGCGCCCGGAAGGCGCCGTTCGGCAGCCCAATCGGCGAGCCGCGCTCGGCCCCCTCATCGTGGAGTTCGACCTTCAGCGCCTGCAGGGTGTCTTGCGCCTTCCGGAGCAGAACGTCGAGGGCCTTCCGGGCCTTGCGTACCTCGTCGCTGATGCCATCCACGTTCTTGCGGATGGCGTCGCCGTACTTCTCCACCTTTTCGAGGCGAGTGAGCTCGGCTTCGATGCGCGTCTCGACGTCCCTCAGGGCGGTGATGTCGCCCGTGTCGCCTGTCGTGCGGCTACGCGTGACAAGCGCCATCCCGAGGAGCACGGCCGCCTGAAGGTAGGCGTCCGTCGCCGGATCCTGCTCGTCCCAGCTCACGAGGACATTGCTCCCGTAGCGCATGAATCTCGGGAACGTCTCGCTCGCATGCGAGCGTGCCATCACAAACACGCCCGCGACGGCCTCCCGGTTCTTGCGCGCGGCGTCGAGTTCATCGAGTGCCTTCTGCACGGTGTAGGTCGCGTCACGCTTCGCCTCGAACACCACGCACGCCCCGGCGAAGGCGCTCTCGTCGGTGAACCGGAGCACCGCGTCGCCCTTCTTGCACCGGCCAATGCCTGCCGTCGCGCCCGTCACGTCCAGGACGCAGGCAGCTGCCCGCGTGGCGTCCTGGAGGAAGGAGACGACCGCGTCCTCGAAGACGAGCCCGCCGCGCGTGCTCTTCTGCTCCTGGGCCCGCCGGGTCTCGATGCGGGCTAGCGCCTCGCGGACCTCTTTCTCGAAGCGTGCCTGGCGCTCCTCCTGTTGCCGGGCGAGGGCCCCCTGCGTCGCGCCCTGCTCCTGGAGGAGCTTCGTGAGGCTCGCCTTCAGAATCGACATGGGCGAGTCGGGCGCGTCCGGATTCACCGCCGACAGCACCTCCTGGCGGGCACGGTGCGTCTCGCGCACGAGGCGGCTCAGGAGCGAATTCTCGTCGTTCGCGTTCAGCGCGGCGAGCGCCGCAGAGAGCTGCTTGGCGCGGTCCTCGTCGGCCCCCTTCAGCTCCTCGCGGAGGCTGCGGAGGAACCGGGCGACGGCGCCATCCTCGGCGAGCGGGTCCAATGCGCGCACCAACTCCGCGTGTCCGTGGTTCATCACCACCCGGAGCTGCCCCTCGAGGACCTTCACCAGGCCGTCGCTCTCAGTGAGGCTCAGCTTCTTGAAGAGAGGGCTCGTCTCACCCACCTGCCGCGCGAGGGCCTCGGCGAGCACGCTGTTTCCCGGGCCGAGATACCTGTCGAGCAGCCGCGCGAGAACGCCCTGGTCCTCGACGAAGGCCGCAAGGCGCTGCGTCACCTGCCCGTCCTTCGGGTCGAAGAAAGTCCGGAGCACGGAGGCCATCATCTCCTGCTGCTGGTCGACGTGGGCACGGAGCTGTCTGTCGACGTCCGAGACGAGGGCCTCGCCCACGTCCTTCAGCTTCGCCTCCTGTGCGGCGGTATGCGCGTTATGGAGCGCCCGGAAGCCGATGCTCCACGCGTCGAGGACGAGCTGCTCCCGCTGCCCCTCGCCGAGGTCGCCGAAGAGGGCGAGGCTGTCCGGGCGACGGTCGCGCACCTCCGCCGCGACCTGCTCGGAGGTACAGACAACGGAGACTTCAACCTGTGGGATGCGAATCATGTTTGTCATGGCGGGCACCCACTGCATGGGCCGCGCCAGCGATGGAGCGCCCACTCGCCGGGTCGCTCCCACTCTCGGAGCAGGTAGGCCAGTCTGGAGGAGGTCAACAAGATTTATTGTTCAGAGGCAAGAGAGCTTGTAGCGTCTCCCCATGCGCAAGGTGCTTGTCGCCTGGGTCGGAAGGACTGACCTCCGGGCCCCCACCGAGGGCGAGGAGGTGGGCGCGGGCCCCATCGCGCAGGCGCTCGACGCCCGCGCCTTCGACGAGGCCTTCCTGCTGTCGGACTACGAGGCCTCCCAGGTCTCACCCTACGTGAAGTGGCTCGGAGGCCGGACGAAGGCGCGCATCGAGGTCCTGTACGAGCGGCTCAGCGGCCCCACGGAGTTTGGTGAAATTCACGAGGCCGCCGTGCGCGGAGTGCAGCGCGCGCTGAACGACCGCCCCCGCGACGTCGCGCTCTCCTTTCACCTGAGCCCCGGCACGCCGGCCATGGCGGCCGTCTGGATTCTCCTCGGCAAGACACGCTTCCCCGCCGAGCTCATCGAGTCATCCAGGGCCCACGGCGTCCGCACCGTCTCGGTGCCCTTCGACATCTCGGCGGACTTCATCCCCGACTTGCTGCGCGAGCAGGACGAGCGGCTGCGCCAGGCCAGCGCGGGCGAGCCTCCGGCCGCGCCCGAATTCGCCGACATCATCCACCGGAGCCGGGTGATGGCGCGGCTCATCCAGCGCGCGCGCCGCGTCGCGTTCCGCAACGTACCCGTGCTCATCGAGGGCGAGTCTGGCACGGGCAAGGAGATGCTCGCGCGGGCCATCCACCGGGCGAGCCCCCGGCACGAGCGCCCCTTCATCGCCGTCAACTGCGGTGCCATCCCCGCAGAGCTCGTCGAGTCCGAGCTCTTCGGCCACGAGAAGGGTGCGTTCACCGACGCGAAGCAGCCGCGCAAGGGCTACTTCGAAGCCGCCGACGGCGGCACGCTCTTCCTCGACGAGCTCGGCGAGCTTCCCCGCATTGCTCAGGTGAAGCTGCTGCGCGTGCTCCAGGAGGGCGAGGTTGCGCGCCTGGGCGCCACGAAGCCGCTCAAGGTCGACGTCCGCATCATCGCCGCCACTCACAGGACGCTCACGGAGGAGATCGCCGCAGGCAGGTTCCGCGAGGATCTCTTCTACAGGCTCGCCGTTGCCGTCCTCAAGATTCCGCCGCTTCGGGAGCGCGTCGGCGACCTGGGTGCGCTCATCGACCACCTTCTGGAACAGGTGAACCGCGAGGCGGCCAGCGAGCCGGCATACCGGGAGAAGAAGCTTTCCGCTGGTGCAAGGAATCTTCTCCTCTCACATGCCTGGCCCGGTAACGTGCGCGAGCTGCTCAACACCCTGCGCCGCGCCGCCATCTGGAGCGAGGGCGCCTCCATCTCCGTTGAGGACACTCGTGAGGCCCTGCTCCCCGTGGCCGCCTCCAGCCGGCGGGACGTGCTCGGCAGGCCGCTCGGTGGTGGCTTCAACCTGCCGGAATTGTTGAGAGACGTCGCTCGCGACTACCTGCGCCGCGCCATGGACGAAGCTCAGGGAAACAAGACCCGTGCGGCGGAGCTGGTGGGGCTGCCAAGCTACCAGACCCTCACGAACTGGCTTGCGAAGTACGAGGTCCACGACTGATGGCACGGTCATTGATAGGAACGCCGGCATGGTCAGCATGGAGCGCGCGAACATGAAGTCACAGAACTTCGAGTTCCTCCGCGCCAAGCGCGCCGTCCTCGCGGACCTCGCGGGCTTCGCGGAGCGCTACGCGCACGAGGACCCGGCCAGCTCCCTCATCAAGCAGCGCAGCTTCGTCGAGCACGCGGTCGCCGCCATCTATACGAAGTACCGGCTGCAGCCGCCCTTCTCCGACAACCTGAACGACTTGATGACCGCAGAGCCGTTCCGGCAGTCCGTTCCCGAGGTCGTCCAGAACAAGCTCCACGCCGTACGCAAGGGGGGCAACCACGCCGCCCACCCCCGGCGCCCCATCACGAGCCAGCTCTCGCTCAGCTGCCTCGCCCAGCTCTTCGACATCGCCCGCTGGTTCCACGTGCAGGTTGATGGGGGGGACCGCCAGGATGCCCCGGCGTACGTGGCGCCCCCACCGGAGCCGGGAGCCGCCGGCAAGACGAGGGAGGCACTCGAGAAGCTGCGCCTCGCCGAGGCGAAGTACGAGTCGGTGCTCGCCGCGCTGGAGGAGGAGACCCGGAAGCGGCTCGACGCGGAGCGCGCCGCCACCGAGCACGCCACCGAGCTGGCCGGGCTCAAGGCGGAGGGGCAGAACGTCGCATCCCTCCTCCAGTTCAATGAGGAGACGACGCGCCGCCGCCTCATCGACCATGCGCTCCTGGCGGCGGGATGGGACGTGGGGCCGGACGGCAAGAGCACCGCCGAGGTGGGTCAGGAGGTGCCGCTGTCGCGCCTGCCGACGGACTCCGGAGTGGGGGTGGCTGACTACGTGCTCTACGGCGATGACGGCAAGCCGCTGGCTGTCATCGAGGCGAAGCGGACCGCAAAGGAGGCCCGTGCCGGCGCCGAGCAGGCCCGCATGTACGCCCACAGCCTCGAGCAGGAGAGCGGAGTCCGCCCGGTCATCTTCTACACCAACGGCGTCGACATCTTTTTGTGGGACGACGCGCAGAAGTACCCGTGGCGCAAGGTATACGGCTTCTACTCCAAGGACAGCCTCGAGTACCTCACCCACCAGAGGACGAACAAGAAGCCGCTCGCCATGGTCGAGCCCAACCTCGACATCGCGAACCGCATGTACCAGCTTGAGGCGGTCAAGCAGGTCTGCGAGCGCTTCACCCTCAACTTCCGCAAGGCGCTCCTGGTGCAGGCGACGGGCACCGGCAAGACGCGCGTGGCCATCTCGCTCTGTGACGTGCTGATGCGGGCCGGCTGGGTGAAGCGCATCCTGTTCCTCTGCGACAGGCGGGAGCTGCGCAGGCAGGCGGATCGCGTCTTCAAGGAGTTCATGCCAGGCGAGCCGCGCGTCGTCGTGGACAGCACCACGTCGGGAGACCGCGATAAGCGCATCTACCTGGCCACCTACCCGGCGATGATGAAGTGCTTCGAGGAGTTCGACGTCGGCTTCTTCGATCTCATCATCGCCGACGAGTCACACCGCAGCATCTACAAGAAGTTCCGCGCGCTATTCCAGTACTTCGACGCCCTGGAAGTCGGCCTCACCGCGACGCCCGTCCGCTTCATCGAGCGCAACACCTACGAGCTCTTCGGCTGCGAGGACAAGGATCCGACCTCGCACTTCAGCTACGACGATGCGGTCAACTCGAAGCCGCCGTTCCTCGTGCCCTTCCGGGTGCGCGTGCTCAGCAGCCAGTTCCGCGTAGAGGGGGCGCGCTACTGGAAGATGACCGAGGAGCAGCGTGAGCAGCTTGAGGCCCAGGACCCAGCGGCCGAGCAGGTGGACTTCGCTGCGGAGGACATCGACAAGCTCTTCTTCAACAAGGACACGACGCGTTTCATCTGGCGCTCGCTGATGGAGGAGGGAATCCGCGAGGCCACCGGCAGCCACGTCGGGAAGACCATCGTCTTCGCGCGGAACCACGTCCACGCCCTCCACCTCGCGGAGGTGTTCAGCGAGCTGTACCCGCAGTACGGCTCCACCTTCTGCCGCGTCATCGACAACCAGGAGCCCAGAGCCGACCAGCTCATCGACGACTTCAAGAAGCCGGACAGCGAGCTCACCATCGCCATCTCGGTGGACATGCTCGACACTGGCATCGACGTCCCCGAGGTCGTGAACCTCGTCTTGGCCAGGCCGGTGAAGTCCTACGTGAAGTTCTGGCAGATGATTGGTCGCGGGACGCGGCTCCGAAAAAACCTCTTCGGCCCCGGCCGGGACAAGACGGAGTTCCTCGTCTTCGACCTCTGGTCGAACTTCTGGTACTTCGATGAGAAGTACAAGGAGACGCAGCCCTCGCCGCAGAAGTCGCTGCTGCAGCAGCTCTTCGAGGCGCGCGTCGAGCTGGCCCAGGTCGCGCTGGACAGGATGGATTCCTTCACATTCGAGGCCGCCGCCGCGCTCATCATCGGGGATGTCCGCGCCGCGCGGGACACGAACAGCATTGATGCGCGTGACAAGTGGCGGGAGCTCGAAATGTTGGCGGATGGCGACCGGGTACACCACTTCGCCGCCGCGACGAAATCGGACCTCCTGTCCATCGCGGCGCCCCTCCAGCACCTGCGGAACATCCGCGGCGACGAGGATGCCTACCGCTTCGACCTGCTCATGACGCGGCTCGAAGTCGAGCTGGTCCGCGGAGGGCCAAGCGCACCCAAGGTGCAGGACCTCCGGGCCCGGGTGCAGGAGGCCGTGGAGCTGCTGGCCAAGAATCAGAACCCGGTCAGGGCGCTTGCCGAGCCCATCCAGCAGGTGCGGAGCAGGGAGTTCTGGGCCTCGGTCGAAGTCCATCAGCTCGAGGGGCTCCGCCGGGAGCTGCGGGGAATCATGAAGTACCAGCAGCTCCCGCCGGTCACTCGCGTCGCGCCGCAGGTCTTCGACGTGGACGACGCGGACTTCTCCGCGACGACCTACATCCCCCGCCTCGAAGGGCTCGACCTGGTTGAGTACAAGCGGCGTGTCGAGGCGGTGCTGCGCGAGCGCCTGGCCGAGAACCCGACTCTCCAGCGCATTCGCGCGGGCGGCACCGTGCGGGAGGAAGAGCTGGAAGAGCTCGCGCGGCTCGTTCTTGAGGTAGACGACAAGGCCAACGTGAAACACCTCGTGGGCCATGACCCGGAGACACGGAGCTCGCTGCTGACCGTGTTCCGTGGACTCGTCGGGCTGGACGCGGCAGCAGTGGAGCGGGCGTTCACCGCGTTCGTTCATAAGCACCCGCGGCTCTCGTCCCAGCAACTCCGCTTCCTGCAGGCCGTGCAGAACCACATCGCGCAGAACGGCAGCATCGAAATCGAGCGCCTCTATGAGCCGCCCTTTACCACTCTCCATGCGGAGAGCGTCGATGGCATCTTCACCGAGCCCGGTGCCGTCGATGAGTTCCTCGCCATTCTGAGCACCTTCGAACCCAAGCGGGCGGCCCCGGGTGACCGCCCCCCCACCAGCCAGGCCTCATGAGCACCCATTCAGCCCAGTATCAGAGCGATATCAACAAGCTTTGGACCGAGTTCTGGACCGGCGGCATCACGAATCCGCTGACGGTCATTGAGCAGATTTCCTTCCTGATGTTCGCGCGCCTGCTCGACGTCATGGAGACCACCGGCGAGCGGAAGGCGGAGCGCACGAAGAAGCCGTTTCAGGGACGTTTCTCGGGCAGGGACGACCCGCGGCGCTGGAAGAACTTCAAGCAGAAGGACGCGGAAGGGATGCTGCGCGTAGTGCGCGACGAGGTGTTCCCGCACTTCCGCAAGCTCAACGGCGGAACGACCTTCTCCGAGTACATGAAGGATGCGCAACTCATGATTCATAAGCCGAGCCTGCTCGTGTCGGCCGTGAACATGATTGACAAGCTGCCCATCACCGATGGTGACGCCAAGGGTGACCTCTACGAGTACCTGCTCAGCAAGCTCACGACCGCCGGCATCAATGGCCAGTTCCGCACGCCCCGCCATGTCATCCGCTTTATGGTCGAACTGCTCGAGCCCAAGCCGACGGAGACCGTCGGTGACCCAGCGTGCGGCACCGCCGGCTTCCTTGTCAGCGTGATGCAGTACCTGCTGGAGACGCACACCTCGCCGGAGGGCAGGCTGAAGGTTGAGACTGGGGAGACCCTCTACACTGGCGACTTGCTCGAACCTTACCGGGAGCATGTCCAGCGTGGCATGTTCCACGGCTTCGACTTCGATGCGACGATGCTGCGCATCGCCTCGATGAATCTCATGCTCCACGGTGTGGAGAATCCGGACATCCACTTCCAGGACACGCTCTCGAATGCGTTCCCCGAGAAGTTCCCGAAGCAGGCGACGGGTGGCTTTGACGTCATCCTCGCCAATCCCCCGTTCAAGGGAAGCCTCGACGAAGGCAACGTCCACCCGACGCTCACGCAGGCGGTGAAGACGAAGAAGACCGAGCTGCTGTTCGTGGCGCTCATCCTTCGCATGCTGAAGAAGGGCGGCCGGAGCGCCACCATCGTTCCAGACGGGGTGCTCTTCGGCTCGTCGAAGGCACATACCGGGATCCGGAAGCTGCTCGTGAAGGAGAACCAGCTCGAGGCTGTGATTTCGCTGCCGTCGGGGGTGTTCAAGCCCTACGCGGGTGTGTCGACCGCGATTCTCGTCTTCACGAAGGGCGGGAAGACGGACCATGTGTTCTTCTACAAGGTCGAGGCTGATGGTTTCTCGCTCGACGACAAGCGCGACCCGGTGAAGGAGAACGACCTGCCCGACGCGCTCGCACGCTGGCGGAAGCGGAGCGTGATGAAGGACACTGATCGCACGGCGAAGCATTTCATGGTGCCGGTAAAGGAGATCGAGGGGAAGGACTTCGACCTGTCGATCAACCGGTATAGGGAGGATCAGCACGAAGAGAGCAAATACGACCCGCCGAAAGAGATTCTTGCGAGGCTGCGCTGCCTGGAGGCACAGATTGCGAAGGATTTGAGCGACCTGGAGGCAAAGCTGTGACTGAGATGCTTCCTCCTGGATGGCGGCTTGCTCGGTTAGGAGAGATCGCGGTTGAAGGTCCGACAAACGGCTATTCGCCAGCAACGGGGCCAGATGCACAAGGAACGCGCTCTCTCAAACTGAGTGCGACTACCGCAGGGTACTTCATACTCTCTGCCGATACCATCAAGCCTCTTTACGAAACGATTCCAGAGGACTCGTGGGCATGGCTAGAGCCTGGCGATCTGCTGGTGCAACGTGCAAACACGGCGGAGCTTGTTGGAACCGCCGCGATCTATGACGGACCACCGAAGGAATATATATATCCAGACTTGATGATGCGATTGCGCTTTGCCGACGAAGCGACGACGCGATGGGTCTGGCGATATATGAATTCGCCGCATGGTCGGAGATTCTTTGACCGAATGGCTACTGGCGCCGCAGGTAGTATGCCAAAAATCAGCGGTGCGAAGCTGAGGGACATGCAGATTCCGCTTCCTCCGCTTCCAGAGCAGCGCCGCATCGCCGACATTCTCGACAAGGCCGACGCCATCCGCCGCAAGCGGAAGGATGCCATCGCACTCACCGAGGAACTGCTGCGCTCGGCGTTCTTGGACATGGTCGGGCCTGGTGCGGCAGACTACGGAACCTGGAATGTGCGTTCGGTCGGGAGTCTCGCGGCCTCTCGCCCGAACTCGATGCGTACTGGCCCCTTCGGAAGTGACTTGCTGCATTCGGAGTTTGCTGACGAGGGTGTTGCCGTTCTCGGAATTGATAACGCTGTTCAGAACAGATTCGCTTGGGGTGAGCGGAGATTCGTCACGCCGGAGAAATACGAGCGTCTGCGTCGGTACACGGTTTTCCCTGGGGATGTGATTGTAACGATCATGGGGACTACGGGGCGCTCGGCAGTCGTGCCCGATGACATTCCAACCGCGATCACAACGAAGCATCTGGCGACAATAACCCTAGATCGATCTCAGGCAGAACCTGAGTTCGTCTCCCAGGCGTTGTTCCGCCATCCAGAAGTTCTGAGTCAGATTGCGGCCTCGAATCGTGGAGCAATCATGCATGGGCTCAATCTCGGCTTGGTCAAGAGCTTGCTCTTGCCAATTCCTCCACTTGAACGGCAGCGCAAGTTTGCAGAAACGACGATGCGCATCCGTGCAATGACGCGTCAGCTTGAGATTGCACGCGAGACTGCCAACGATTTTTTCGCGTCGCTTGTTTATCGAGCCTTTCAGCCAAAGGAGGTGAACTGATGCTGAGCGCTCTTGAAATCGAGAATTTCAAGGGTATCGCCTCGAGCCAGCGCATCGATTTCGCCTCGCTCACGCTCCTCTTCGGCGCGAATAGCGCGGGAAAGAGCACCGTGCTCCAAGCGTTGCTCTACCTGCACGAGGTTCTTGAGCACGGCAACGCGGATGTGGACCGCACTGAACTCGGTGGGAGCGTGCTCGAACTGGGTGGGTTCGCGCGACTCGTTCATCGGCACGAGAGTAATCGGGCTATCGTGCTGAAAGCCGAGTTCGCGACCCCCGGCAACCTGGAGCGGTTCGGCAGGGACCTCACTGGATTCCCATTCCCAGACCTTGACGACGAGGTCGAGTCCGCTTGGCTGGAGTTGACGATCCGCCACAGGACCACCACGACCTACCAGGGGCCGCTCGTCGAGAGCGCGGTCATTGGCGTGGCGGGGGCGCCGGAACCGCTCGTCTGGTTGGAGACGGGAACCTCCCTCCGCGAGGGCGAGCCACTCAACGTCCGGGTGAATCTTGAGCACCCACTTATCGCCGAGCCGGCACGCGACGTCGAGGAAGGCTGGGCGGAGATCGCCGTTCCCCAGGAGGTGCTCCACCGCGCAATGGAGTCCGAGGGAGGTGGGCACGTCGCTGGCTCCGGGCTCAGAGATGGCTCTGGCTTCGGCCACGGGCGCTCGCAGCCCGTCTTCGCCGTCTCACGGTCGCGTCGCTCCGCGCTCCCACCCGTGGACGAGCCCCTAAGGGTCATTGCGGTGGGCGACGACACCGAGGAGAAGGTCGCGGTCGCCGCCCAGGTTCGGATCTTCCTGGAGATGGTCGTGCTCGGGACCATCGCCCAGCTTCTGTCGTCGCTGCGGGACGCGCTCTACATCGGCCCGCTGCGGACAGTTCCTCCGCGTGGGTTTCTCTACGAGCGCGCGGGCCGGCTCACGAGTTGGGCCGACGGGCTCGCCGCCTGGGAGCTGCTGCTCGCAGACCGCGGAACCCTTGTCGAGCGGACAAACACCTGGCTGAAGCGGCTTGGCGCCGGGTGCCAGGTCGTCGTCCAGCAGCTCTTTGAGCATGCCGCCACGGCAGAGGAGCTGTCCGCGGGCCACGTCGACAAGACGGTGCGCCGCTTGCTGCTCGACACCGGCGTGGGCAATCTGGTGCTGCCGTCCGAGGTGGGGGCAGGCATCTCCCAGGTCCTCCCCGTCGTGGTCGCGGCGCTCGAGGGGCGTGGGGGGCTCTCGCTGGTGGAGCAGCCGGAGATCCACGTCCATCCGGCGGTCCAGGTCGGCCTGGGAGACCTGTATAGCGAGGCCGCCACGCGCGAAGGCTCACGGCGCACTGTGCTGGTGGAGACTCACAGCGAGCACCTCATCCTGCGGCTGCTCCGCCGCATCCGCGAGACGACCGAGAAGACCCTCCCCGAGGGGGCGCCGGCCTTCTCGGCGGACATGCTGAGCGTGCTGTACGTGGAGAGTACTCCCGAGGGTGTCCGCATCCGACGGCTCCGGGTCGATGAGCACGGTGAGTTCCTCGACTCGTGGCCCCGGGGATTCTTCGACGAGCGCTTCGCGGAGGTCTACGGGTCGTGATTCACGAGTTCGCACTCGAGCCGGAGCTGGTGGCGTCCTGGCATGACCGCCGGGTCGCCTATCCCTTTCTCTGCCAGATGGGGTTGGGGCAAAGGCGCGTGGCCTGTGCGTTCCCCTTCCCCGCCTGGGCGAAGCTCGTGATGGGCGCGCTGCAGGCGAGCTTCGCCGAGGGTGGGGCGGCGGAGGCACAGCGAGCGCGCAAAAACCTGGAGGTGTTGCTCCGGCACCTCCAGCAGTCCGGCACGAAGCGGAGTGGCAGGCTCGCAGAGGGAGAGTCCTGGCTGGAGGCCGCCACTCGCGAGCACAGCCAGTACCCCTTCGGGGGGATTGTCGTCCGGACATCCACCCGCACGGAGCCGTATCTCGTGGTCGCGGAGCGACTCGGTGAGGAAGACTTTCCTGCCTGGACGCCTCCGGCTCCACCCGTCATGAGGCACCCGCGAGAGCTGGCGAATGCGCTCGCGCCGGTGCTCCGCTGCGCAAGGCAGTTGCGGTTCGTCGACCCCTACTTCGACGTAGAGGTTGCCGCGTTCTTCGAGCCCATGAGGGAGTACCTGCTTGTGGCGCAGAAGCGCCGCGGCGTTGGCGAACTCCTGATTCAGGTCCATTTCGAGATCAAGCCCAAGGACATTGAACAGGCCGCGCGAGTCCAGAGCCGCCGTGTGACGGAGGAGGAGCTGGCGAGGAACAGGCTGGCGGCGTGCGAGCGGCGCCTTCAGCCACTCCTTCAGCCGGGCGTGAGTGCTCGGGTGTTCGCATGGGCCGAAGGCTCAGGGAGAGTCAGGCCGCACAACCGCTATGTGCTGACGGAAGTGGGGGGCGTCGCACTGCTGACCGGGCTTGACCGGAGCGAGCCTGGAGCGCGTCAGACGGACGACCTGATAGTGCTCACCCAGGAGCAATACGCCGCGCATTGGGCGGAGTACCGCGAGGGGGGCACGGCCTACCGCTTGATTGCGGACAGCCGCTTCGCGGGGGCTCCTCCGGTCGTAGCTGATGGCCCTTGATCCTAGGGGGCCGCGTTCTTCAAGACATGAGGGAGAGGGGAGGCAAGCCATGCTGAGGATGCGCTGCTTCCCGGTCCATGGACGCGCTCGGCCGCACAAAAGAAAACCCGTGGCACCTTGCGGCGCCACGAGGCTCTTTACTGCTTGAAAGCGGCGGGGAGCGTCCCCGCCGCCTCCGTCCCGTCTCAGCGCTCAGTCACGGCCGCGCCGCTTGGCCCTCCCCGCCTCCCAGCCCAGGACGGTGTTGTTGCGCTCCCTGCGCTTCTGCTCGCGCCGCGCGACGGCGTCCGTCTGGCGCGCCTGATGGGCCTGCTCGCGCCGCAGCTTCTCGAAGCTGTCCACCCGCGCCTGGGGCAGCGTGCCCGCCGTCACGGCGCCCCGCACCGCGCAGCCCGGCTCGCTCCGGTGCTCGCAGTCCGTGAAGCGGCAGTCTTCCGCCAGCGCGAGGATGTCCGCGAACACCTGGCCCACGCCCTCCTCCTCACCCCACACGCCCAGCTCGCGCATCCCGGGCCCGTCGATGAGCAGCCCGCCGTGGGGCAGCACGAACAGCTCGCGGTGTGTGGTGGTGTGGCGGCCCCGGCTGTCATCGGCGCGGACCGCCTGGGTGGTCAGCCGCGCCTCGCCCAGCAGCCGGTTGACGAGGGTGGACTTGCCCACGCCCGAGGAGCCGAGCAGCGCGCCCGTCCTCCCCGCGGGAAGCAGCGCGAGCAGCGCCTCGACGCCCTCCCCGCTGTGCGCGCTCAGCGTGAGCACGGGCACACCGGGCGCCAGCGCCTCCACCTCGAGGACGTGCCCGGCCAGGTCGGACGCGAGGTCCGCCTTGCTGAGCACCACCACGGGGGAAGCCCCGCTGTTCCAGGCCAGGGAGAGCGCCCGCTCGATGCGGCGGGGGTTGAAGTCCCCATCCAGCCCGGCCATCAGGAACACCACGTCCAGGTTGGCGGCGATGAGCTGGCCTTCCCGCTCGCTGCCCGCCTCGCGGCGCATGAGGACGCCCCGGCGGGGCAGCACCGCGTGGAGCAGCGCCTCGCCCCCGCCGCCGCCAGGCAGCTGCAGCGCTACCCAGTCACCGATGGTGGGCAGCGCCTCGGCGTCGGGCGCATGGTGGAGGAGCCGTCCGGCCGTCCGCGCGAGGAGGACCTGCCCGGACGTCTGGACGGAGAGGAGCCCGCGCGCCTGGCGCACCACGCGGCCGGGTACGAGGGGAAGGGAGGACTGCGACAGGACGGCGGAGAATGCGTGGGCGAGGTCTGGACCCCAGCCGAGAGAATCAATGGACACTGGAAGGAACTCCGAACAGAGCGGTGCCTGAGGCGCACCTGGATTTCAGGGCACCCGGAGGGAGCGGGACCGCGCTGCGTCGGACCTTCTCGAGAGACCGCCTAGGCGGCCCGTGCCCTCGGGGCGAACAGGACTTCCACCGCGTCACGGGCAATGGGCGAGTTCATCGTGCCTCCGAGGACTGGCGGGGCAGCGTCCATCGCCGCCCGGCACCCCCTGCATATCAACCCTCCCGCGCCCCTGCACCTGCCCCGTGCACGCCGCCGGCCTTGCCCCCAAGCGTCCACAATCCCGCACTCTGGAGCCGCGAATCCAGGCGCCTTTCGAGGGGACGGAGCGGTGCCCGGACCGGCCGCAAGGAAATCCGCGATGGGGCTGGCGTGCCCCAGGGGGAGGCCCCATGTTCCGGCCGGGACACGCCCCCCGTCCAGGCAAGACGACCCCTGGCCGCTGTCCCCGCAACCCACCTTCGGAGGGCCATCACTCGTGAGTGCCGCATTCGACGTGCGCGGCGTGACATCCAGCAGGGCCGCTCCCGCCATCCTCCTGGTCGAGGACTCAGAGGCCGACGTGCTCGCGCTCCAGCGCGTGCTCCAGCCGCTCGGCGTCACGCTCGTGTGCGTGACGTCGGGTGAAGCCGCGCTGGACGTGCTCCCCCGCCACGAGTTCGTGGCGGTGCTGCTGGACCTGCGGCTCTCGGGCGCCTGGGATGGCTTCGAGACGGCGCGGCGCATCCGCGAGGAGTCACGACACCACGCCCTGCCCCTGCTGTTCATCACCGGCGGCCCCGCGGACACGCTCCAGGTCGTGCACGCCTATCAGGCGGGCGCGGTGGACTTCCTCCAGAAGCCCCTCTTCCCGGAGCAGCTCAAGGCCAAGGTGACCCTGTTCCTCGAGCTGTGGCACGCGAGGACCCTGGAGCGGGAGGACCTGCGCGCGCGAGAGCTCCAGGCGCTCCAGCGCGCGGAGGAGGAGCGGCGGCGGGTGGATGACCTCAACGCCACGCTGGTGGCCCAGCAGGAGTGGCTCCAGTCCATCCTGCGCCGGCTGCCGGTGCCGCTCGTCCTGGTGGAGGCGGAGACGGCCCGCATCCTCTTCGCCAACGACAAGGCGGACGAGCACTGGGGCGGTGCGTTTCCCAGGACGGCCTCGGAAGCGGAGTACGCCCGCGACTTCACCACGACGGACCTGGAAGGGCGTCCCATCCCCGTCTCCGGGCTTCCCGCGGTGCGGGCCGCCCGGGGAGAGACTGTCACCGGCTTCCAGTTCATCGGGCACACGCCCCTGGGCAAGCGGGTGCTGCTGACGGACGTCGCGCAGGTGCCCCCGCTGGGCGAGCGCGCCGCGAGCGCCGTGGTGACGTTCCAGGACATCACCCACCTCAAGGACATCGAGCGCACGCTGCGCGAGCGCGAGCGCGAGTACCGCAGCCTCGCCGAGTCCATGCCCCAGGTGGTGTGGACGGCCCGGCCGGACGGGACGACCGACTACATCAACCAGGTCTTCGCGGCCTACGTGGGCCGCACCGTGGAGGCGGCGCTCGCGGTGACGTGGACGGACTTCATCCACCCCGACGACCGGCCCCGGGCCTCCGAGCAGTGGGCCCACTGCCTGCGCACGGGCGAGCCGTACGACGTGGAGTACCGCATGCGGCGCGCGGACGGCCAGCACCGCTGGTTCCTCGTGCGGGCCCTCCCCATGCGGGACGAGCAGGGCCGCCTCCTCAAGTGGTTCGGCACCGCGACGGACGTCGACGACACCCGGCGCGCCTCGGAGGCGAGCCGCTTCCTCGCGGAGGCGAGCGCCCTGCTGGGCAACTCCCTGGACACCGACACCACGCTCCGGCAGCTCGCGCGGCTCGCGGTGCCCACGCTCGCGGACTGGTGCGCGGTGGACGTGCTCGACGGGGAAGGCCGCTTCCGGCGCCTCGCCGTCGCGCACTCGGACCCGGAGAAGGAGCAGTACGTCCGGGACTTCGTGAGCCGCCACCCCCTGCGCCCGGAGGGGCGCCGCGGCATCGCCCACGTGCTCCGCACCGGCGAGAGCGACTGGATGGGCCACATCCCCGAGGAAGCCCTCGTGGAGTCGACCTGGGGAGACATGGAGCGCCCGCGCCTCGCCCGGGAGCTGGGCGTGTGCGCGTACATCACCGTGGCGCTCGTCGCACGCGGCCGGGTGCTGGGGGCCCTGTCGCTGGCGCAGGCCGAGTCGGGCCGCCACTTCACGGAGGCGGACGTGCGTCTGGCCGAGGACCTCGCCCGGCGCGCCGCGCTCGCCGTGGAGAACGCCCGGCTGTACCAGGCCTCGCGGGAGGCGGTGCGGCTGCGCGACGAGTTCATCTCCGTGGCCAGCCACGAGCTGCGCACGCCCCTGACGCCCATCACCCTGAAGGTGCAGGCGCTGCAGCGTCAGGCGGAGGCGGCGCCCGATGGGATGCTTCCGGCGGGCAGGGTCATGCCCGTGCTCGACGCGGTGTGCACGCAGACGAAGCGGCTCACCCACCTCGTCGATGGCCTGCTGGACGTCTCGCGCATCAGCGCCGGCCAGCTGGAGGTCCACCTGGAGCCGGTGGACCTCGCCTCGCTGCTGCGGGACGTCGCCACCGCCTTCGAGGCGGAGTGCGCGAAGGCGGGCTGCACGGTGGAGCTGAAGGCCCCACCGGAGGTGATGGGCCACTGGGACCGCGCGCGGCTGGAGCAGGTCTTCGGCAACCTGCTCTCCAACGCCCTGAAGTACGGCGCGGGCAGGCCCATCCACATGGAGGCCACGGCCGCCGGGCCCCAGGCCGTCATCACCGTGCGGGACGAGGGCATCGGCATCTCCCCCGACGCGCTGCCGCGCCTGTTCGGCAAGTTCGAGCGCGCCATCTCCGAGCGCCACTACGGCGGCCTCGGCCTGGGCCTCTACATCGCCCGGCAGCTGGTGGAGGCCCACGGAGGCACCATCCGCGTGGAGAGCCACCCGGGCGAGGGGGCGTGCTTCGAGGTGGTGCTGCCGCTGCGCCCGAATCGCTGACCCGGCCGCCACTTTTTCCCGTCCTCTCAGGAATTCAGGCAACAAGGGGCGTGGGTCCGACTATCCTGCGTCGCCCCACCCCTGCCGGCATTCCTCCACCAATGACGACTCCCCCACCCCCGGCCGCGGCGTCCGCGACCCCGGCCCCCGCGGACCTCGGGATGAAGCGCGCGGTCTCCCGCTGGGAAATCGTGGGCTTCTCCATCAACGACGTCATCGGCAGCGGGGTGTACCTGCTGCCGGCGGCGGCGGCGGCGAACCTGGGCTCGGCGAGCGTGGGCGCCATCGTCCTGGCGGGGCTGGGCGTGCTGATGCTGGTGCTCTGCTTCGCGGAGGCGGCGAGCTACTTCGACCGGCCGGGCAGCGCCTATGTCTACACGCGCGAGGCCTTCGGAGACCTGGTGGGCTTCGAGGTGGGGTGGATGACGTGGCTCGCGCGCGTCTCCTCGGTGGCCTCGCTGTCCGCGGGCTTCGCGCGGGCGCTGGGGTACCTGTGGCCGCAGGCCAACGAGGGGCTGGGACGGACGCTGGCCATCGCCCTGCCGCTGCTGCTGCTCACGGCCATCAACGTCGCGGGCGTGAAGTCCGGCGCGCGCACGGCCGTGTTCCTGGCCATCACCAAGACGGTGCCGCTGCTGGTCTTCATCTGCGTGGGCATCTTCTTCGTGTCGTGGGAGCAGGCGGCCTCCGTCGCCCCCACGTCCGAGGGCAGCCTGGGGGCCGCGGTGCTGCTGCTGCTCTTCGCCTACGCGGGCTTCGAGAACACGGCCGCGCCGGCCGGAGAGTTCAAGAACCCCAAGCGGGACGTGCCCTTCGCGCTCGTCGTGCAGATTGGCGTCGTCACCTTCATCTACACGGCGGTGCAGTGGGTGGCCCTGGGCACCCTTCCGGGCGTGGTGGGGGCGAAGACGCCGCTGGCGGACGCGGCCGCGCGCTTCCTGGGCAGCGGGGGCGGGCTGCTGATGACGGTGGGCGCGGTGCTCTCCATCCTCGGCACCAACAGCAACACGGTGCTGGCGGGGCCGCGCTACCTCTATGCCCTGGCGCGCGACGGCTTCGGGCCCCGCGCGCTGGCGACGCTCCACCCGCGCACCCGCACCCCGGCGGTGGCCATCCTCACCCAGACGGCCATCGCCCTGCCCCTGGCCTTCTCCGGCTCGTTCGAGGTGCTCGCCACGCTGTCGGTGGTGGCGCGGCTGGCGACGTATTTCGGCACGGCGCTGGCCGTCCCCGTGCTGCGGCGCAAGCTCCAGCAGCAGCCGGGCGCCTTCCGGATTCCCGGCGGGCCGGTGATTCCGGTGGCGGCCGCCGCGCTGTGCGTCGTCTTCGCGCTGAGCGCCCAGCCGCGCAACCTCATCGCTGGCGCGGTGGCGCTCGCGGTGGGCGGCGTGCTGTACGCGCTGCGCAGCCCTCCCCGGACGGACACCCCGGAGTAGCGCGCGCGGCCCTCAGCGGCGGCGCGCCTGCCCGTCCTCCCGCTCCACGGTGAGGAGGACGCGGATGGCGGTGATGGCGGACTCCACGTCCACCGGGTCTCCGGTGAGGGCGTCGCGGTAGAGGAAGGACTCGCCAATCCGGATGATGACGTACGCCAGCGCGTCCAGCTCCATCACCGGCCGGATGAGGCCCGCCCGCACGCCGTCCTCCAGCGCCGCGCGGACGCTGGCGGCGCAGCGCTGCTCCACCGTGCTGCTGCGCGACATCAGGATGCGCATCGCGTACTCGGCGTCCTGCTGGACGAAGCGGCGCAGGGGCTCGTGCGTCACCAGCAGCTGGAACAGCCGCGAGGTGACATCCGCGATGAGCTCCGGCCCCTCGGCCCGCGACTCGCTCCGGGCGCGGGTGAGGGCCTCCTCGAACAGCGAGGAGATGACCTCCCCGTAGAGCAGCTCCCGGGTGCCCACCCAGCGGAACACCGTGGCGCGGCTGACGCCCAGCACCCGCGCCATCTTCCCGATGTCGAAGCGCTCGCCCTGCGTCCACCAGTCCAGCGCCAGGGCGAACAAGTCCCTGGGCGTGGCTCGCGACGGGGCCTCCAGCCGCCGGGCCAGCGGCGTCAGCCGGGCGCTCGGCCGCGTGCGCCGCACGGAGGGGGCCGGACGCTTCGCCGGCCTCCGCGCGGCACCGGGCCCCTGGCCGCGCGGCGTCTTCATGGCTGCTGCTCCAGCAGCTTGCGCCGCCGGCGCTTCGCCCCCACCACCATCAGCCGCTGGTACAGCGAGGGCAGCATCCGCTGCATGAGGTCGATGACGACGGCGTCACCGCCGATGAGCAGGCGCCGCCGGTTCTTCAGGATGGCGGAGAGGATGTCGGACGCGGCGCGCTCCGGCGTGGTGGCGAAGGACTTCTCGAAGTCCGCGTTGGAGGCCGCGTCCACCCACCCCTTGCGGTGCGTCAGCCGGGCACTCTTCGCGATGTTCGTCTTGATGCCGCCCGGGTGGACGCAGGTGACGCCGATGGGCAGCGACTCCACCTCCAACTCCTGGCGCAGCGCCTCCGTGAAGCCCTTCACCGCGAACTTCGCGGAGTTGTAGGCCGCCTGCGTGGGCACGCCGATGAGGCCGAAGACGCTGGAGACGTTGACGATGTGCCCCTCCCCCGCCGCCTTGAGGTGCGGGAGGAAGGCCTTGGTGCCGTGCACCACGCCCCAGAAGTTGATGTTCATCAGCCACTCGAAGTCCTCGTACCGAGTGTCCTCGATGGTGGCGCCCAGGGCGACGCCCGCGTTGTTGACGACGACGTGGACGGCGCCCAGCTCCCTCGCCACGTCATCCGCCCAGGAATGCACCGCCTCACGCTGGGCCACGTCCACCCGCGTGGTGCGGACCTGGACGCCGTGCGCGCGGCACTGCTCCGCCGTCTCGAACAGGCCCTGCTCATTCACGTCGGACAGCGCCAGGTTGCAGCCGTTGCGCGCGAAGAGCGCCGCCGTCGCCCGGCCAATCCCCGAGCCCGCCCCGGTGATGGCCGCGACCTTGCCTTTGATGGACTTCATGGACTGCCTCCGCTGCGAAAGGGGAACCTCGGTGATGCTTCAGGCGCCAGTCAGGGCCGGCAGGCTCCGCCGGGGAGCGGGGGCGGGAAGGCGGTGGCGCGCAATGGCGAGGTACTCGCCAGGCTCGAAGCGCACGACGCGGCGGCGGAACGCATACGTGGTGCCCGGCCACAGCGTGGAGACGCGGCCCGTGGCGTCCATGTACCAGCTCTCACAGCCGCCCCGCATCCACACCGTCCCGGCCAGCTTGCTGTCGACGTCCTGGACGAACGCGGCCTGCGCCTCGGCGGTGGGCTCCACGGCGGCCAGGCCCCGGCCCTCCAGGTAGCGGAGCGCGCCGAGCACGTGCTCTATCTGGCTCTCAATCATCAGGATGACGGAGGTGTGGCCCAGCCCCGTGTTGGGCCCCAGGAGGAAGAAGAGGTTGGGGAAGCCGCTCACCGTGGTGCCCAGGTGCGCCTTCATGGTGCCGCCCCACGCCTCCACCAGCGTGCGCCCGCCGCGCCCCCGGATGTGGTGGGCAATGGGCATGTCCGTCACGTGGAAGCCGGTGCCCAGGATGAGCGTGTCCACCGCGTGCTCGACGCCGTCCGCGGTGACGATGGCGTGCGCCCGCACCTCGCGGATGGGCTCGGTGATGACGTCCACGTTGGGCCGGGTGAGCGCCGGCAGGTAGTCATCCGACAGGAGGATGCGCTTGCAGCCCAGCGTGTAGCTCGGCGTGAGCTTCGCGCGCAGCACCGGGTCCGGAACGGACTGCTTCAGGTGCCGGACGGCCTGATGCTGGAGGAGCTTGAGCAGCCACGGGTTGGTGAAGCCGAACGCGGTGAGCTCCCGCAGCCCGTAGATGACCCCGCGCAGCAGCCGCTGCGCGCCCGGCACCCGCTGGAACACCCACCGCGCCGCCCTGCCGATGGCCCGGTCCTTCCTCGGAATCACCCAGGGCGGCGTGCGCTGGAAGAGCAGCAGCCGGCCCACCTTCGGCTGAATCGCCGGGACGAACTGGATGGCGGAGGCCCCGGTGCCGATGACGGCCACCCCGCGGCCGGTGAGGTCATGGCCATGGTCCCACCGCGCCGAGTGCATCACCTTGCCCTGGAACGTCTCCATTCCGGGCAGCCGGGGGATGGCGGGCTCACTCAGCCCTCCGACGGCGGAGACGAGCACGTCCGCCGTGTAGGGCCCCTGTGACGTCTCGAGGTGCCAGCGCTGCTCGCCCTCGTCCCACCGGGCCGAGTGCAGCGCATGGTTGAACCGGATGTGCGGCCGGATGCCGTACCGGTCGGCGCAGCCCAGCAGGTACGTGTGGATTTCGGACTGGGGCGAGTAGGAGCGGGACCAGCCCGGGTTGGGCGCGAAGGAGAACGAGTAGAGGTGGGACTGCACGTCACACGCGCAGCCCGGATAGGAGTTGTCGCGCCAGACGCCGCCCACCTCCGACGCCCGCTCGAAGATGACGAAGTCCTGCTGGCCCTCCTGCTTGAGCCGGATGGCCATGCCCAGGCCGCCGAAGCCGCTCCCCGCGATGGCGACGTGGAAGTGCGGCGCAGGTCGAGGGGACATGGCGGTCTCCGGGTGGAAGGTTCCAGCACACGGGCCGTGGAGCCCCTGCTACAGCGTCCCAGCATGGCGCCAGATGCGTCGAATCCGCAAGATGACGCACCGTTGATTTAGTGACGGAGGACGACTCACGGTGGGGGGACGGCTCCTGCCCGCCCCGGCGCTCCTGGCTCGGACGGGGGTGGCCCCGGCTGCCCGCCTGGTTGGGGTGGCTACCGCGAGGGTCGACTGTTAGTGCAGGCCTTCCCAAAGGAGCCGCCGTGTTTCGCTTCGAGACCGACCGGGCACTCATCGAGTCCTTCAGACCGCGGGACCGCCGGGTCATCGAGATGCCCGAGGGCATCACCTTCCCGCTCTTCGTCCGGGACTACCTCGCGTGGACCGAGACGTCCGGGGCGCGCGTGTACCTCATCTTCTCCGCGCCGGGCAGCCGCAAGCCTATCGGCATCATCTTCCGGCGCGAGCCGCCCGGCGGGGAGCCGGCCACCCGCATGTGCGACTGGTGCCACAACTCCGGCGCCTCCCATGAGGTGGGCCTGCTCACCACGGACGTGGACAACCGGCGCCGCGTGGGCGTCACGCTCTGCGTCGACCTGCGCTGCCGGGAGAAGCTGGAGGACGCGGCGGACCGCGACGGGCGCCACCCGCTCGAAGTCGTCGAGCGGCTCAACGCACGCATGTTCCGCTTCGCCCAGGAGGCGCTGGGCATCGAGCCCAGCCCCCAGCCCGCCGTCTAGGCGGCCTGCCGGGGCAGCACCACGGTGAAGACGGTGCCCTCCGCCTCTGACGAGCGGGCGGAGACCTGGCCGCCGTGCGCCGCGACGATTTCCCGCACGATGAACAGCCCCAGCCCCAGCCCGGAGGGCGCGCCGGTGGCGTCACCGCGCGCGAAGGGCTCGAAGAGGCGGGGCAGCTGCTCGGGGGAGATGGGGCGGCCGCGGTTGCGCACGGACAGCTCCACCCGCTCAGGCTCCGCGCGCAGGTGCACCTGCACGGGGTGCTCCGGGTCGCCGTGGGTGAGCGCGTTGGCCACGAGGTTTCCCACCACCTGCTCCAGCCGGTCCGCGTCCCACAGGCCTTCGGTATCTCCCTCCACGTCGAGGGAGATGGCACGGCGCGGGTAGGCCACCTCCAGCTCCGCCACCGCCGCGCGCATGACGTCCTCGAGCACCCCGGAGCGGGGCTGCAGGGGCATGAGGGTGCCGCTGCGCGCGCGGGCCAGGTCGAGCAGGTCCCGGATGAGGCGCGCCATCCGCTCCGCGCTCGCGGTGATGCGGGTGGCGTTGCGGCGCACGCGCTCGGGTCCCTGCTCCGGCTGCTGCTGGAGGAGGGCGGCGCTGGTGAGCACCGCCTGCAGGGGGCTGCGCAGGTCATGACTGACGATGCTGACGAACTGCTCTCGCAGCGCCACCGAGCGCTCCAGGGCCTCCGCGTTGCGGCGCTGCTCGGTGACGTCGCTGACCAGCACCACGGCGGCCGCCACCTGTCCGTCGGCGCCGAGGATGGGCGCGGAGGACAGCTCCACGATGCCATGCGTGCCGTCACCGCGCTCCAGCTCCACCGTCTCGCCACGCACCGTCTCGCCGTGTTGGACGGAGCGCGCCAGCGGCCACTCCTCCGGGAGCACCGGGCGGCCATCGAGGTGTCGGGCCGGGTACGCCTCCGAGTACCCGGCGACCGTTTCCGCCGTGCTGAAGGGCCTGCGCAGCACCACGTCCAGATGGGGGTTGGCCTTGAGGATGCGCCCCGAGGGAGCCTCCGCCAGCATGACGCCCACGGGCAGGTGCTCCAGCACCGAGGCGAGCTGGCGGCGCTCGGCCTCCAGCGCGGCCTGCAGCGCCTCCGCCCTGGCTCGCGCCTTGCGCTCGGCGGCGAGCAGGCGCGCGCGCTCCACGGCGAGGGCGCCCTGTCCGGCGAGGGACTGGAGGAAGAAGACGTCCTCCGCATCGAAGGCGTCCTCGCGCGCGAAGCTCAGGCCCATGGCCCCCACCACCTGCTCGTCCAGCAGCAGGGGAACGGAGACGAAGGAGCGGCCGACGAGGCTCTCGCCCGCGCCGGACAGGGCGGGGTAGTCGGTGAGGAGGCTCGCGAGGCTCATGTGCAGCACCGGCCGCCGCTCGCGCACCGTCTCGCCGAACATCACCGGCGTGTCGAGCGGAAAGCGGCGCCACCCGGCCAGCGCCTCCTCGGGAAAGCCCTGGGCGGCCTGGAGCTCCAGGTGCTGGCCGTCTTCGCTCACCAGCACCAGTGAGGCGCTGGCCGCGCCGAGCGCGCCAGCGGCCTCGCGCAGCAACACGCGCCCCACTTCCTCCGGCCAGGTGGTGCGCGCGAGCGCGGTGACGGCGGCATGGAGCCGCCGCTCACGCGTCTCGGCCCGCTTGCGCTCGGTGATGTCCAGCACCGTGCCCAGGATGCGCGAGGGCCGGCCGGCGGCATCCGCGTGGACGCGGCCGCGCACCGCGAGCCAGCGCTGCCGTCCCGTCTGCCACCCGTGCACGCAGAGGTCCGCGTCCAGGCTGAAGACGCCATCACGCCGGGCGCGCGCCACGCCCGCCCGCACCCGCGAGAGGTCATCCGCGCACACCGAGGCGAGGAAGGCCTCGTGGGGCACCGGCGCGTCCCCGGGGGCCTCGAAGATTTCGCGGGTGCGCGCGTCCCAGCGGTGCTGGTCCGTCGCGAGGTCCAGCTCCCACGTGCCGAACGAGCCGGCCTCCAGCACCATCCGCAGACGGGCCTCGCTCTCTTCGAGCACACCGGCCAGGCGCTTCGCCTCGGCGCCGCTCTTGAGCTCGGTGATGTCCACCACCAGCCCCACGTAGCCGGCAACGCTCCCGTCCGAGAGGACGTGGGGAAGGTAGGAGGCCTCCACCGTGCGGGCGCCACCATGCTGATAGGGAACCACCCGCTCGAAGCGCACCATCTGGCCGGCGAGCGCCGCCTCCACCTCGGTGCGGATGGCCGTGAAAGCCTTCTGACCGAGCACCTCCGGGATGGTGCGTCCCACGTAGTGCTCGCGCGGATGACCGAACCACGTTTCATAAGCGCGGTTGCAGAAGCGATAGCGATACTGCGTGTCGATATAGGAGAGCAGCACCGGCGCCGCATCCAGCGTGGCCAGCAGCCGATGGAGGAGCGCATCCGCTGGCGGCTCGCTGGGCGCATGGATGCGCTCGAGATCGAGAAGCCGCTGGAGCTGGGGCAGGACCGAGGAGGGCGTCATGGATGGGGGGTGCCCCATCGAACCCAACACGATGCGCCCCAGGCGTCATCCGCTCAGGCGAGGCTTTGTCTCGTGTGAGCTGTTCTCCCGGTGCACGCCTGGATGACGGCCTTCCGGCTCGGCGCACGGCAGGGTCTTGAATGAGACGAACCGGCCCTCACGAAAGCACTCCTCCGCCGAGGACCGGCTCCCTCTTCCCCATCCACCACGCCCGAGCCGTCTGATTGGAGCGAGCCCCACCTGCCTCGCCCGTACACCACGACCGACCTACCCGCCGCCGCCCGTACTGCCCCGTACCGCGCTTGCTGCCCTGCCCTACCCCGCTGCTGCCCGTATTGCTCGTGCTGCCCGTACTGCCCGACCGACCCGCCGCCCGTACTGCCCCGTGCTGCCCCGACCAACCCGCCGCCCGTACTGCCCCGTGCTGCCCCGCCCGACCCGCCGCCCTTGCCGCCCCGTGCTGCCCACCGCCCGTACTTCCTGCCCCGTGCTGCCCGACCAACCCGCCGCCCTTGCTGCCCCGTGCTGCCCACCGCCCGTGCTGCCCGACCAACCCGCCGCCCTTGCTGCCCGCCCGACCCGCCGCCCTTGCTACCCCGATCCGCCGTACTGCCCCGTGCTGCCCCGCCCTACCCGCCGCCCTTGCTGCCCGATCCCGCCGTGCTGCCCCGTGCT